>JAUNGB010000047.1 GCA_030524715.1 Eubacteriales bacterium
GAGGTATTCTCTTTAGTCAACTCCCTTTACACTTTAAATTATACAGGAAGCTATCCAGTATAATAAAAGATTCGACGAGCACCGGGTAAGAGAAGCATCCCCCTTTATGTTTGGCGGCGACGAAAAAAGATTGAAATTCTGGTGCGACAGTATTGCCCTGGAGGCAGTTTTGGACAGGATTCCAACGGCTGAAGTTATTGTAAAAGAAGAAGGAAGGAACCTGCTATTGGCAAAGGTATGCGGCGATGGAGCAGAGATGTGGCTGAGAGGGCAGGGAGAGCACGTTGAGATATTATAGGAGCGTATATAATAGAAGAACTGCACATTCTCACGGAGCATATATCATACAGGAGGGAGAGAACAGGACTGCCACCATTGAGCGTCCGACAGACGATAGCAGAGCTGTGTATTACTAAAAAAATAATGAAGAAGGAAGCAGGGCTGTGTATTATTAAACAAAATTAATGAAAAAGAAGGAAGGACGATGAAGAGTATGAAAAAAGTAAAAAGATTTAGAAGATTAAACTCGCTGCTGACAGTATTGCTGAGCTTTGCAATGATTTTAGGAAGTACTGTCCAGTATGGAGCAAAAGAGGTACAGGCTGCATCAGCAGCAACCACAGCAAAAAACGCTTATTACAATTTCTTATCCAAATCGGTATACTGGGAAGATATGTATTGCGCACCCTCAGAATTAAAATTCGGACTGGTTGATGTGGATAATGATAAAGTTCCGGAGCTGTATTTATATACAAAAAAATGGAATTATTATTATGACTATAAGCTATACAAGTATTTGGGCGGAAAGGTAAAATGCCTGTATTCATTTAATAGAGGTGAGAAACTCGGGAAGGTTTATCCTGCCAAAAAAGTTTTTACCAGTCGTGGTACCGGGATGAAATATGGCAGCAGCATTACGACGTATGTTCAGTGCGCAAATGGAAAAGCCACACCTAAGCTTTCGGATTTATATTCAGGCTTAACTGGAAAACATGTATATTCTAATGGGGCGGGGAAATCACTTAGTAAATCCAGTTACCAGAGTGCTCTTAAAAAATTAATCGGAACGTCCAAGGCTTCAAATGCGCCGACATTATATAATAATACTGTTTCAAATCGTAAGGCAAAATTAAAAAATATTACCGCTCCGGCTTCTGCGAAATTTAAAAAGACTACGCTGTTTGCCTTTACTAATGGCGGCTTCTATTTGAAGATATCCAGTGTAAGTGGAAATAAGATGAAGTTTTCCATTCATATGCCGGAGGCAACAAGGAAAAATATATCTGCGACGATAGACTCATCCGGAAGCAAGGCAACTGCAAAATTTACATGCAGCAAAAACAAAACACATAACTTGACTTTGGAAATCTATGGCAAAGGAATAAAAGTGACAGAAAAGACATCTTGTACAAGTAAACTTCTCGGATGGTTGCCGGAACATAAGTATCAGACATCTGTTACACAGGTATTCGCCTATAAATAGAATATTATACGCGGAATCCTATAAGCAGAATCCTATAAGAAAAATCTTATATGTAGGTGTTACTGCAATATATTGCTACAAGATGTTGCTGTAGGCATCGGATATTAGTATATTTTAGAGAAAGACGATAATGAATGTCCGTCAGAGATTGGAATGAAATCTCTGACGGACAGTAGTGTTGTCTAATGCTGTTGGATTTTGCTATTTATGTTTGAAGACAAAATTAAGAATTTAAAATTCAGGTATAGTGGCCCATCGCTGGAAACTACCCTAAATATAATAATAAAGGAAGGAAAAAATAATGGGATTATTTGAAGTTTTTGATGGAATTGTTACATTTGTAGGAACGGTAGCTGCATTACCGGCTATGGCTGTTTCAGATGCTATAACTTCTCGGGCTATGGAAGATTATGATGAGGATCAAGAGGATGAATTGATTGAAAAGTGGGATCAAGAAGAATTTTAAGAGGATAAATCATTGAGGAAGTTGTATAAATATTAGAATTATGCATTCTGTTGGAGGAAGTATTATAATGGAAAATACTGTAGAAAGAAAAAAAGACCTTGCTTCAAGAATAAAGGAAATAGCTGAACAGTTCCTTCAGTTTACGGAAACGGAATTTATTGATGTTAGTCCATACTTTGCGGATAAAGTTAATGAAACGGTAATGAAGCTATTAGATATAGAAAAGCCCAAGGTTATGGTTTATGGCATTTATAATAGCGGGAAAAGTACATTGATTAATGCACTTTGTAAAGAAGAAGTTGCAGAAATGGCTGACAGACCTATGACAGATAAGATTGCGGAATATGACAGGGGAGATTATTTTCTTGTGGACTCTCCTGGTGTTGATGCACCGATTGCTCATGAAAAGGTTACTAAGGATTATATTAACAAATGTCATATTATTTTATTTGTGCTTAGTAGCAAGGGAATGTTTGAAGATAAGAAAAATTACGAAAAACTTGCCGAATTGATTACGAAAGATATCCCGTTTGTTATTGTTCTTAATGACAGAGGATGTCCGGTTGATAAGAAGTGGAATGAAGAGAAGAAAAAAAGAGCCAGGTTTGAGCATGATCAGGAATTAAAGATTATACAGTATAAAATTATTCAAAACCTGACGAAAGTAAGTGGTGATCAGCGTATTGTTGATCGGTATGAAGTAGTGATTCTAAATGCTAAAAAAGCATTAATGGGAATTCAAAAGAATAAGCCGCAATTATATGAAACCAGTGGTGTGGAGTTCCTTGATAAAAGAATTTCACAGATGTTAAATAACAGTGAGTCGATCAGTGCCTTGTTTAAACAACCACTTGCAAACCTGAAAGAGTGCCTGAATGAGACAGAGAAGATAATTACGCAGACTATGAGCGGCAACACATCAGAGGATTTTGGAATGCGGCTTCACACTCTTGAACTGAAAAAAGAAAATATTAGGGAAAAAATGAAGATACTTACACTGCATTCGGTGAGAAGCTATTTGGAAGAACTAACAAAATCCTATATGCGGGAAGATGCAGATATTTTTGAAACAACAGCTATTCAAATATTTAATGATATAGTAGATAAATATTCGATAGAGCTTATTGGACTGAAAGCGTTTGTAAAGGATAAGTTTAAGAATTTGAAGATTAACATTGATAGTGAGCCCAATCTTTCTTTTGATTTCAGTGGAAAATATGGAAGAGAATTGCCAGTCGAAGAATGGCATAGTAGGGAAGATAAGATGGAAACTGATACGCTGCCTCCAAAAAGAAGGAGCGGTTTGTTTGACTGGTTTAAATCAAGGAGAAAACGCGAAAAGGAAAGACGCGAGCAGTTAGAAATGGAAGCAGAGTTTCGAAATGCTCAGGAACGGTATAAGATGCAGGAATTCATGAGACGAAAGCAGGAAGCAAGGCAATTGGCTAGTAGTGATTTAGATACTTTATATAGAGAGTTTAATGCAGTTGTAAACAGTGGACTGGACAAGAAATACAATGATATTATTTCTCAGATTCAGCAAATTGACCGTCTCAATAGGCAGATTATAGAAGATGGGAAAAGGCAGATGCAACGAATAAGGGAATGCAGAAAGGAGATTTTAGCAATTGAGAATTGCTTAAGCTAATAGATGGTGGGAAGGATTGGAAAAGATGAGAAAATTATCTCAAAAGGAACTGAATATTATTGGAAAGTTCTGTGGGGAAAACTATGCAAGGAGAATTCGCACAATCCAAGAAAAAAAACAAGAGAATACGGTTCGAATTGTAAATACAGGAATGGTAAGTTCTGGAAAAAGTAGTCTGTATAATGTGCTGATTAATAGAATGGATGAATATTTTCCGACAGGAGCCGCCAGAACTACCACCAGGGCTGACTATTTTGATTATAACCATATTTCCTATGTGGACACCCCTGGAATTGATGTTAGAAGTGAAGATGATGCCTTGGCGTTTAGTACACTTATAGAATCTGATATTATTGTAATGGTTCATAATATTCGTACAGGTCCGCTAAATCGGAACGAAGTGGAATGGCTGAAGCGGATTACAAGAAGTATGAGCAGTATTGAAATGTGTAAGGCACGTATTTTATTTGTTGCATCCTGGAAGGATACAAGAGAGAAGGATAGCGATTATAAAAAATTGATCGGAAGCTTAAAACAACAAGCATTTGAAGCTGTTGGTTGTGAGATTCCTTTTTTTGAGGTATCCGTCAAAAAGTATCAGCAGGGAATCAAGAAAGGTAAGGAAGTTCTGGTAAATAATAGCGGAATACTCGAATTTAAGAATTATCTTGAAGAATACGCAGCCGTTTATCTGGAAAAAAAGCGTGCATTAGATGAGAGGGAGATGCAGGCTCTGCTACTGGAGGTGATGGGAATCCTTCAGAATGTCCGGAATCAAAAAATGCAAGAGGTGGATAAAATATATGATCAGGTATGCTCCATTTATAAATCCAGAAGCAATGCTTGGAAACAGGTATATGACTTTTTTGCCGCACAGAGACAGAAATTGGCAGGATTGGAGAAAGAACTGAATAATATCTAAGGAGGCTCATTGCTATGGCGGTTATAGGAGCAGTTATAGGGATTGGAGTTGTTGGGATTGCTGCATATGATAACCACAGCGATTACAGCGATTATAATAATTATAGTAATTACAGCAATTATTCTGATGCAGCGGAACGCACAAGAAGAAGGAGAGAGAGGAAAGAAAAAGAAATCGAAACTCAAAAACAGAATATCAATACATATAAAACAGAAAGTGTAAATGACTATTTAAAGTCGATATCACTAAGGCGGCAAAGCGGTGTAGATGTGAATGTTTTGGAAGTAAAAAAGGACGGAAATACCAAACTTGAAGAGAAGGTTAAGCTGGATGCAAGAATGGAAAGCACTGCTTTGGTGTCGGAGATTGATGAGTTGGATCAGGTAATTAAAAAAATTGACCGGATTTTGGAAGAGGAGAAATGATATGAGAATGTTGGATAGTATAAATTTATTCGTAGATACGATGCTGGAAGAGCAAAACAATTTTGAAAATATGCAGAACACAGTTCAAGAATGGAAGGATCAAGTAAGTGGAGTGCTGAAAACCTTGGAGTATCACGAGAATAAGGTTATTGAAGCAATAGAAGATGATATCGTGAAATCTCATGACCAGAATATGAAGGAAATTTTTTCTAAAACTTCGGAAGCTTTATCCGCTGCCATGATCGAAGCAGATAAGAAGATTGATGAAGCTGTAAATGGAATGAAATTTATCGAGGATTTTGACAAGCATTTTACGGTATCTGTTTTTGGAAAAGTAAAGGCAGGCAAGAGCTATTTGGGAAATCTTTTGATGGGATATCCGCTTAGAAATGCAGGTATACCAAGTTCCTATGATAAGATTAAGGATTTTACGGTTCATGTATATGACAAAGGAAAATTATATGAGCAGCATAAGCTTAGCACAGCGGCTGAAAAGGAATGTAACGGTAAGGAATTTTATGTAGATAAGAATGAAGCTACGAGTACAATTCAATGGGTGAACATAGGAGGTATGTGTTGGTTTGATACGCCTGGAATCGGTAGTGTTACGATCGAAAATGAAGAATTGGCAAAGGAGTATGTACAAAATTCAGATCTTGTAATTTTTGCTTGCAATTCTGATGCGGCAGGCACACGGCAAGAATTTTATGAAATCAAGCAGCTTCATGATATGAACAAACCACTCCTTCTTCTTTTGACCCAGTCTGATACATACGACTATGATGTAGATGATGAGGGTGAGGAAATCAATATTTTAATCCCTAAGTCTGAAGAAGACAGGAAGGAACAGGAAAATTACATGCTTGAAACTCTTCGGGAACAGGGGATGGAGGATGTGCTTAAATATGCCGATATCCTGACTGTTTCTGCATTACTTGCAACAGAAGCACTGGAAAATGACAATGAGGAGATGTTTGAACAGAGTAATATCGGAAAACTCTTGGAAAAGCTTACAAGCATAACCCAAAATGACGCTGCAGATATAAAGAGAAATACACCTAAAGACCGTATTAACAAAATGATTGACAGTATTGTATCAGATTTAGGAAGTGTTTCCGATAAGATAAGCGAATATTGTTCCCAAATTAGAGACTGTAAGGAACAATTGGAAGATCGTGAGGATGATATAGTTGAGCGGATAAAAGCTTCTCTTCAGATGAAGGTGGATGAGATTTTAGGTTCGGTAAAGTCTCTGGTGGAACAAACAGGACAACCCGTTTCTGAAAGGGAGATATCGGATCAAATTAATGAAGCTGCACAAAATATTATACAGAAGGTGTGTTCAGATGAAGCAATCAGACAGAGTGATTCGATTCCTGATATTGAAATCAAATTATCAGGAATCGGCACGATGAAGATGCAGCAGGATAGAATTCCTTATGAATATGTAAGCGTGCGTCAGGTTGAGAGAGACCCCTCAGGGTTTGGGGAGAAAGCGTTGGCTTTCATTTTCAAAAAGCAATTCTATACTTCTGAAACGAAAACAGAAACAAAGTATTCAATATTTGACATTGGTGTGAATGATGATGAAATTGCGCATAATATTGTAGTACAGTTAGATAGAATCTGTGCGGAGACAGTTAAAGATTATATTAATTATCTGGTAGAAGGATATTATAAGCCAGTGGAGAAATTACAGAGAGAGACAGTAGATTTAATGAATAAGGCAATCACTGCCCTTGAAGGAATGCGTATGTAAATGCTGACGATTATTGTAAAAGGAACTAATGGCTGCAACCTTGCTTGCAGCTACTGTTCCTTGGGAAAAAAAGATGATTTTAAGTTTGTTAATCGGGAAACTCTGGAATATATTTTTGACTGGTCCTGTAGTTATGCAAAGCAGAAAAATGAGAATACGATTAATTTTATTCTTCATGGCGGAGAGCCTACTTTAATTCGAACAGAAACCTATCAGGCTGCAATAAATTCAATAAAGATGAATTATCCGGAGTTGAATGTGACTATTTCCATGCAGTCAAATGGCGTAGCAATTACTGATGAATTTCTTCAATTCATTATTCGAAATGATATGCGTATGGGGATATCTATAGATGGAACAGCAGAGATTCATGATCTAGAGAGGAGAACCTTTGATGGTAAAGAGTCTTATCAGCGAGTGATTAAGAATATTGAGAGGATGCGGCAGGCTGGCGTAGATGTTTCGTGCCTTATGGTTCTTACGAAAAATGCTGTAGGAAAGGGGTACGATTACCTGAATTTTTTCGGGCAGAAACATATACATCTGAAAATAAACCCGCTTCTGAACTATGGGGAAGCATACGAACATCCGGAGTTATGCCTTGAATCCGGAGAGTATGCCGAATATTTAATCAGTGTATATCAATACTTGATTGAAAAAGACATTCCGGCTACAGTATCGCCTATTGATGATATTATACGTGCGATTGTAAATAAACAAAGAATTGGAGAATGTTCATTTAATCCTGATTGCAGCAGCCATTTCTTATGTATTGACTATGTAGGGGATATATACCCCTGTGGGAAGTTTTCAGATATGAATAAATTTAAACTTGGAAATATTAAGGACAACATTGTGGATGAAAGTATTTTACAGACCTTGAATGACAGAAGAGGCAGTAAAAGTCCAGTGGCATGTAGGAAATGCGAATATCTGTGGCTATGCAATTGTGGCTGTAGTGCAGAAGCTTGTATAGACGGTGACTTTTTCGCCGAACCAAAGTTGTGTAAGGACTATAAGATGCTGTTTGATTATTTCTCCAAAGATGGATTGATTCTGCTGCGAAAGGAGCTAATAAGACAAAAGAGAATATTGGAGGAAAAACGATAGTGGATTATGAACTATTGCTTATTAATGTATCCAGGGATTATAGTGGCCTTTCGGAGTCATTCCGTGACAGTATAGGTCAGTATTTAATCGCAGCGTATTTGCGGAGTATGGACTTTAAGGCATTTGTTTATTCTGGTGATATCAAAGGTTGTAAAACCGTCATAGAGAAAGAACTTAACAATCATAGAACAGGGATGATTGGTTTCTATGTTGCAGCAGACAATATTCGTGTAACGGAACATGTGATTTATTGGGTAAAGCAAAAGTACCCGTGGTGCAGAACCATTGTAGGAGGGCCGCAGGCAGTGGGGTTGGACTATGATTTTTTTGAACGGACGGGAAATGACTTTGCAATCATGGGAGAAGGAGAAATTCCTGTGTATTACCTGCTTTTATCAGTTGTAGATCATGATTTTGGGCTTGAGAAAGTACCGTCTCTGATTAGAAGAGATGATGAGAAAACATCATTAGTGATAAACGGGTGTAAAGATGCGGTAATTAATAATCTGGATATGCTTGATTTTCCGAGAAATGCAGATAGCATTACCGGAAGACTCAGACAAGGAGAGGTTGTAGGTATCATTACCGGAAGAGGCTGCCCTTTTAACTGCTCCTTTTGTTATGAAGGTGCCAATGCAAAAAATGTTCGTTTAAGAAGTATATCAAAAGTCATGGAAGAGATTGACTACATTAGGGAAAATAATCCGAAATTGAAGTTTATATATGTTTATGATGATACGTTTACGTTGAAAAAAGAGCGGGTACTCGAATTTTGTACGGAAATGAAAAAACGTGAGCTGATGTGGTTTTGCGAAGGTCACATTACATTTGTGTTAAAGCATCCGGATGTTCTTGAAAAAATGGTTGAATCCGGCCTTGTTTGCATTCAATTTGGAATTGAGAGTGGTTCAGATAAGGTATTAGATGCGTATCATAAGCATACGAGTTTTGATATGATTCTGGAGGCTGTAGATATTTGCAAAAAAGCAGGAGTTCATAGTATAACCGGTAATTTTATTATTGGCGGTGCCCATGAAACCAGGGAAACTATAGAAATGAGTAAGCATCTTGCAGGAGAGCTGATACGGCGGGCAAAAGGGATTATTGAGCTTCGAACAGTATATTTTGCCCCATATCCAAATACGAAAATGGTCAGGGAACCGGAACAATTTGGAATAGAAATTCTTAAGGATGCGCAGGAGATAAGTATTAATACAATGAGGACGCCTGTTGTCCGTACCAAAGAATTATCAAGAGAAAATATATATGATTTGAAGCATGAGTTTGATGAGTTTTTAAAGGCAGAATATAGAGTTGCTGCCCATAATGCAAGAAAGGCAGATATACAGCAAGGGTTGTTTCATAATGGAATACGAATATCTGTGAATCCAACATGGGAGCATATATATTCGGAAACACCCCATATATCAGCGTTTTTAAACCATATGATGGAAGAAGAGCAAAATTTTCATGCTGATTATTACATAATCAGGACGTTTGAAGATATCAAAATAAAAGGTGGAAGGCTTATTTCTGATGTAGGTGTGTTTGAAAATCTGGAAAAGGATATTTTAACTTATGCAACAGGACTCTATACCGCCAGCCAGATGGCAGAAATGTTTCATACATCTATTGCGGTGATAGAAAAATGTTATTATAGTTTGAATGAAAGATGCTTGGTTTATATAACTGAATTTTAAGGGAGGGAAAAATATGCTGAATAATGATTATAAAGAACAGGCAATTCGTGATCTTAAAAAGATCGATCACGAATATACAACCGTCTTTAAAAAAACGGTAAATGATATGGAGAGATTGCAAAGTACAAGAAAAATAACAGTCCGCACGATACAATGTGTGGAAAGGTATATTATTTCACTGGCGAATCGGCCGAGAAATTTTGATACGAAAATTAGTGAAAATAAAATTCGTTACCTGAAATTTGAGGACACATGTAGAAAAATTTTGGAAATAGAACAAAAAAAGGAAGGACAGCAGGCTATCAAAGGGATTGGTACAGCCAGTGCGTTGGCAGGAGCTGGTATTGCGGCTTTGGGACCAACTGCGGCAATGGCCATTGCAACGACTTTTGGTACCGCTTCTACAGGTACAGCCATTGCTTCGTTGTCCGGAGCTGCGGCTACAAACGCAGCCTTAGCATGGTTGGGAGGTGGTGCTTTAGCAGCAGGTGGAGCTGGAATGGCAGCAGGAGAGATGTTTCTTGCTATGACAGGTCCTATTGGATGGGCGATAGGAGGTATTTCTTTGACAGCAAGTTTGGTAGCGGTCAATTTGTCAAATAAAGAAATTGCTAAGAAAACGGAAAAGAGTATTGCTGCAATTAAGAAAGAGATAGAACGAATCAAGGAAATCGACATCCAAGTTCTTAGCTGGAATAATGAAACAAAGGCTCTTTCTAATGGAATAATGAACAGACTAAACTATATCCGTTCTAACAGGAAGCGAGATTATCAGATGTTTACGGATGATGAAATGAACGAATTAATCAGTATAATGAATTCCACCGAGGTTTTATCAAAGCTTCTTGGAAAGACTATTGAGGAAAAATAAATGAGTATGTATGATGTGGCTTTGGACAAAAAAGAGAAGGAAATTGTGTGGTCGAAAGATACTTGTGATCGGCAGGATTATCTGATAGCTGTTTCATGTGGGGCATTGGCGGGTCTGGTTGATATATTTTTTGTAGGCGGTGCGGCAACAAAGTTTAACGAACTAAGTCTGCTAGGAAAAATGTCAGATAAAATGTTTGATGAAATTGTCAAAAATATCAGTAGAGCTTTAGGATGGACTCCTCGGGCAGGGAATGAAAATAATATGTCCTCAGCCATTCATTTTTTGGAGAACAGATATAAGGTTCCATATGAACATACCAGTACAAAGGATGTTCATGGACTGTTTAAAATGAATGCAAAGGACCATCATATAAAATCACTAGCTCATGCCCCAGATCCTATAGGTTTGTTTTTTTCTATATTAGATCAGTTTACAAATTCAGCATCATTTGTAAGTAATGGTAAAATCATCAGAATTGATGCTTCAGAAAGAGGATTTGAGTTACAGGGAAGCAATTTTATTTCAAAAATATATTGCGGTTTTTGCAACTGGATCGGACATTTGCTTTCAGATGTTGTTGGGAGCAACGGGGTAAGACAGGTTGGTTCCGATGGACGAGGAACAGGATTACCCATTCCATTTATGGAATTGTTCCTTATGTGTGATTTTGGAACTTTTCAGATAGGAAAAGATAGGCAATCTTTAGCTGTTTTGATGACGAGAGTCTTTTCAAGTGGCTATGATATGCGCTATTCTGGAGCGATGGCAATTCCGGTCATCCTGGAAGAATTGATGATAAAAGTTCTTTGGGCGTTAAAACGGCATTTTTATCACAAAAAAGACTGGAGTGAATGTATTCCGACATCAAAACATGCGGATTTACGGATGATGGTATTGATCGGAAATGGAACTCTCTGCATATTCGATGGTGTTGATGCTGCTGTGAGGGCTGGGATTCAGGGAGGAAATGCATTGATATTTGTTCTTCATTTGAATCTTGTAGCGTGGGCACGGCTAATTGTTCTTGTTTTTAGAGAACTGCGAATTCGCTATGGTGTTAAGATTGATCAGGCCGTATCAAGATATTTGGCTGAAATAGGTCTTAATGATGCATATGCACTTAAGCAATATTATGAGCGTATGAATATATTAGATCAGAAATTGGATCAGATGCTGAAGGATTTTGCCGTTTATGCAGAAAGAGAATACCGTAAATTTATGGAAGGGATGAACAGAAGTTTAAATCCTGCGATGGGAACATCTCTACAACGAAGAAACGCAAGTATAGAGTTTGCGAGAAACCAGGGAGTCGACCCGAAAAGAATTATGAAAACACCAGAGGAACTACGCTATTGGCTAGATGGAGGAAAGTAATAGAATTGGCTGATGAAAAAAATAGGTAGCAGAAAGTATATCAATGATTGCGGTGAAATGTCAGATGTATATATGAGAATTGCCGAAGAAGATGAAAAAGCGGCAAATATTTTGTCTCAGGCAGGATATTATAATCAATCCGTATATTATATGATACAGTCTATGGAGAAATATATAAAGGGCCTCATATGTAAAAAAGTTAATGTTATGAATGGGTATTTTGAAACAAAATTGTTTAAAACAGGACATTCTTTAGATGATTCCTTAGATTTTCTTATAGAAATAATGGCAGGAGGAGATAAATTATTAGAGGAACATCTTAAAACGCAGATGAAAGAAGAAATTTTGGAAAATGTCAAATATTCAAAATTATATAATGAGGTAAGATATCCTGGTTATAAAAGACATAATCAAAGGTATTCTATATTAGAAATATCTTCAAAAGATTATCAAGAGATTCATAACACCTTCAGTATTTTAAAAAGATTTTTGGATGATTTGATCAGAATGTGAATAATTCGAGAAATAAATGTTTGCATCGCATTAAATTTAGCTAATAAATAGAAAACCTATTATTTACTAAAACATGTAAATGTTAATAAGCACATACCTGTAACTACTAACCCTGCTCAGAAAGGAAAAGAATATGGAATATTTTTCAACAGAATTCATAAACACTATGAATGAGTTAAAAAGCGAGCGTTTTCAAAATGGATTCAGAAATTGTGTGCATGAAATTGATAAATATATTGAAAACGAAGAAGAAAAAAGACGCATACATATGTCGATAGAAGCGAATATGAGACTTGCGGAAAAGGGGAATATGATATGTCCATATTGTTTATTTAGTGGTTCTGATTTTGAAAATCAAGATGAAGCAATCAAATTTGTGGTAGAAGATGTTACAGGCAGATATATGTTCGATGAGAATATCCTTGAAGCTACAATTGTTGTCATGTGTTTACATTTCAATGGAATATCATTGGCAGATAAAACTTTAAAAGCATTGCCAGTGGTAATTGGAATAAACTACGTAGAACAAGGTCGTCCTGTTCCGGAAATAATTATCTGTGAGAATGCTAAAGACAGCGATTTGGGAAATGGATATAAAATATATTGGATGAAATAAACACCCATTTGCAAAGGAGAATTCAAAATATGACGAATAATACAACATTAAAACTGGTTGATTTTTCAATGGATTTATTTAAAAATTGTGTAAAAAACGATAAAAATAATAATGTGTTAGTTTCGCCATTTTCCCTGTTGTACGCTCTTGGGATAGCTGCTAATGGCGCTGTCGGTGAAACAAAGAGCGAAATGGAAAAATTATGGGGAGTCCCCACAGAAGAATTGAATCAGTATTTATACGAATATGCGCAGTCATTGCCTCAGGATGGCGACTGCACATTTAAGATTGCAAATTCTCTTTGGGTGAACCCGGAAGACGGATTGACGCTTTCACAGGATTTTCTGGAAAAAAACAAAAGCTATTACGATGCTTTGGTAGTTCGGGAGCCTTTTAATGATGGATGCAAAGATAAAATTAATGGCTGGGTAAAAGAAAAAACAGACGGTATGATTGATAAGGTCGTAGATTCTTTTTCTGATGCGGATATGCTGCTCTTGTTAAATGCTTTGGCATTTAATGCAAAATGGGAGAAGTCACGCATGAAAATAGAAGAGCAAATATTTACTGCCTGGGACGGAACTGCTCAGAATGCCAGGATGATGTTTAGCAGTGAACGCGACTATTTATCAGATGAACATGCGTCTGGCTTTCTGAAATTTTATAATAACTCAAGATTTGCTTTTGCCGCTTTACTTCCGGATGAATCAACAAATATTAATGACTATCTGTCTGAGCTTACGGGAGAAAAACTGAGAACAATTTTGTCAACAGTTCAGAAGGCAGAGGTGAGAGTTAAACTTCCGATTTTTACTATTGAGGCGCAGTATAGCAATCTGAAGGAAACCTTAAAGGAAATGGGAATGGTAAAAGCTTTTTCAGGAGAGGCGGATTTTTCCGGATTGCTGACAGCAGTCGGTGAGGATACTGTTGTTGATGAAAATCTGAATATCAATGAAATCCAACAAAAGACATTTATTACTGTGAATGAGTACGGTACAAAATTAAGTGCTTTGGTAGGGGCATGCATGTCAAGAAGTTTAAGGCCTGAACCAAAATCAGTAGTATTAAACCGTCCGTTTGTTTATATGATCATTGATCGTGAGAAGAATCTGCCGATTTCTATGGGAGTTTTAATGAAGCTGAAAAAAGATTAAAAAATCTTTCGATATCTTCTGATCGCGGTATTGACAGATGAAAATCACACTGTTATAGTAATTACGTAATTGGAAGTTCCAAACACACAACCGTAACTATCAACCCTGATAAGAAAGGAGGACAACTATGACATATGTAACATTTAGTTTCAACAACTTAACAACAGCAAACAGAGGTCTGGTTGTCCGGAAGGTCGATTAGGGTTTTTCTATCATCTTATCCGTAATTGTATAGGGAGATTCTGTCTCCTTTTATAAATCCGGCATGGCAAACAGCACCTCAAGAGGGTGCTGTTTTTGTGCACTTTTTCAGAAGGGAAAACTTTGATACGGAGTCGGCTGATGCAGACGACGGTCGCATTCCCTTTTAGTTCCGCACATTCCGCACGGCAGCGCCCGCCATAGAAAGGATATTTATTTATGAAAACAATTAACGGAGTCTATACCTCTGCTATTATTTTTACCACAGAAAATGAAAAAACAAATATTGACCAGTATGCTGTAGCGCAGCTTCAGGCGCTTTGCGATAATCCTGTTAATGCTGGCTGTAAAATCCGGGTGATGCCGGATGTTCATCCGGGAAAGGTGGGGACGATCGGGCTTACGCAGACCATTGGCAGTGCAGTCATTCCAAATGTTGTTGGAATTGATATTGGCTGTGGAATCACTTTGGCGCAGATAAAAGGAAAGAAATGTGAATTTCAGAAGCTGGATACCGTTATCAGAGACAGTATTCCTTCCGGTTTTCAGGTGCGTGATAAGGTTCACCGTTTTGCACAGAAATTTGACTTTTCATTGCTTTATTGTGGGAAGAGTATCCGTAAGGATAAAGCGCTTTTAAGCCTTGGAACCTTAGGTTCGGGAAATCATTTTATTGAGTTGGATAAGGATGAAGATGGAAATCTTTATATTGCCATTCATTCCGGAAGCCGCCATCTTGGAAAGGAAGTTACGGAGTACTATCTGAATGCAGGTCAGGGGAAATTGAAGGAGCAGGGCGTGGAAATTCCTTATGAGCTTACTTATCTTACAGGAACTCTTATGGAGCAGTATCTCCATGATATTCAGATCATTCAGGAGTTTGCGGCGCTTAACAGAGAAATTATGATAGACGAGCTTTGCAGAGGAATGAAGTGGAAGATTATAGATATGTATAGTTCTGCTCACAACTATGTAGAAGGCGCAGAGACCTCTTATAATGGGCTTCCGATTCTCAGAAAGGGCGCAATTTCAGCCAAAAAGAATGAAAAGGTTATTATTCCGATCAATATGCATGACGGCATTATCCTTGGCACTGGTCTGGGGAATGAAGAATGGAATGCTTCCGCCCCTCATGGAGCGGGACGGATTATGAAGCGTGAAGATGTAAAAGCAAATTATACGGTTTCCTCATTCAGAACAGCCATGAAAGGAATCTATTGTTCGTCTATTGGAAAAGATACTCTGGATGAAGCGCCGTTTGCTTACCGGGGAATTGATGAAATTGCGGAAGTAATTGGCGATACCGTAAAAATTGAGAAGGTTATCAGACCCATCTATAATTTCAAAGCCGGCAACAAATAAACAGCCAGTTCCATGAAATACACATGAAATATTCAATAAACAAATAAACAGCACATTGCTATAAAATCATATATAGCGTACATCAAAGAAAGAAGGTAGTGAAAATGGCAAAATACAGAGAAATTCCTTGTAGATTTTATCTTGCTTATGGTCAATGCAGTAAAGGAAGAGACGCCAGCCATGCAGGTTACTGTCAGCATTGTGATAAATATGAACCCAGAGCAAGAAGAAAATGTGTGAATAAAAAGAAGCTTTATAACGAAAAAATCCGCAGCAAATTTTCTGCGTGAAAAGGGAGTGATCTTTTCTTATGGAGATGGGCTCCCATGGAAAGGAATTAATATATGAATTTACCAATTTCTGTCACTCAGAGTGACTTATTAGAAGTATTACTGAATGTTGCTCCCGTCAGACCGGTTTTTATCTGGGGAGCGCCCGGAATCGGAAAATCTGCTCTGGTGGAGCAGTTTGCGGAGGAAGTAGGACTGCCTTGTGTTTCTTTGCTTGGAATATTGAAAATGATCTGTTTATTCATCATGAGCATGCGTATCTCCTTCCTAAAGGAAGTAAATTGCCGTTTCGCCCAAAAGGAAAGGTGTTTTATTTCGAATAGTAAATTTAGAGTTCTTCACAATTCCGTTGCTTTACAACCCTTTCAATGTATGCTAGAGTGTAATTATATCAGATGGATCTAAAAATCCTACGGATTTTCAGATGTTTTTAGAAGGCTTCAGATATTATTTAGAAGATTTTAGATTTTTTAGAAGGTTTCAGATTTTTTAGAAAGCTATCAGGTGATTTTTAGAAGGAGGTGCCAGTAGTGAAGGTGTTAAATTTTGGTTCTTTAAATCTTGATTATGTGTATCAGGTAGAGCATATTGTGATCCCGGGGGAGACGCAGGCTGCCAGAAGCCGCAATACTTTTTGCGGCGGCAAGGGACTCAACCAGTCCATTGCTCTTGCAAAGGCAGGAGTTCCGGTTTATCATGCCGGGATGGTCGGGGAGGACGGCGATCCGCTGATCAGCGCCTGCAGGGAAAACGGCGTGAAAACGGAGTTTATCAGACAGATCCCCGGTCCATGCGGACATACGGTCATTCAGGTGGATGAGAACGGGCAGAACTGCATTCTTTTATTCGGGGGCGCTAACAGAAGCATTACAAGGGAGTTTGTGGATACGGTTCTGGATTCCTTTGAAAGAGGGGACATCCTGCTTTTGCAGAATGAAATAAATGAGTTGGATTATATTATTGACGCCGCCTATGAAAAGGGAATGATGATCATTCTGAATCCGTCTCCCTATGATGGGGCGCTGAAGGCATGTGATCTGTCGAAAGTAAGCCTCTTTCTTGTAAATGAGATCGAGGGCTGGCAGATTACCGGGGAGAAGGAACCGGATAAGATTCTTGACAAGATAAAAAGCCTGTATCCCCATGCAAAGATCGTTCTTACCCTGGGCGGGGAAGGCTCCGTTTATCAGGATGAGACAGGGGTTTACCGGCAGGGGATTTTTAAAGTAAAGGCGGTGGATACAACGGCCGCGGGAGATACCTTTACAGGATATTTCATTTCTTCTATTCTGGACGGAATGCCGCCACAGCAGGGACTGGAGCTTGCGGCAAAGGCGTCTGCCATCGCCGTTTCCAGAGCAGGCGCGTCGGCTTCCATTCCTCTTCGGGAGGAAGTGAAATGATATCAATTTCTTGCACCCCTTTTGTTTCTGGTGTATAATAAGTACCACGAAAGAGCATGATGATACGATAAGGGGACCTACTTTGAAAAAGAAGATAGAACAATTACTAACAGGAAAATTTGAATACGACCACCCGACCCTGCTGTTTTCCGAGGATAATCTGGCAATTACTCTGAAAGCAGGACAGACGGCCCGCGGCGAGCTTCATATCGGCACAGACCCGAATATCCGTATCCGCGGATATATTACTTCTTCCAGCCGCAGGCTTGTACCCGGGCTTGAGAAATTCTCAGGAAGCAGCATTTGCCTTCCCTACGGAGCCGACGGTATCGGAATGAAACCGGGGGAAGCCTGCAGGGGATGGCTGTGCTTTACCACAAATATAGGGGAATATAAGATCCCGTTTACCATACAGACAGAAAAGGATCAGATCAAGACCTCCACAAGCGAGATCAACAGTCTGGAAGAATTCCGGGAGATCGCCAGAACGGATTTCCGCGAGGCTTACCAGCTTTTTATAAATGAACGTTTCCCGGCGCTCCTTTCAGATGCGGATTATAAAGAAAAAGCTCTTTTTGCGGGCTTTTCCCGAAATCCGGTCACTTACCAGAATCTGGAAGAATTTTTTATCGGGATGAATATGAAGGAACAGGTCACGGTATCCTTAAGAAGACCCGGCGCGGAGTTTTATGAGGTATGTCAGACGCGGAAGGAATCCTTTTCTATACAGCGCAGCGGCTGGGGGCATATCCGGCTGGATATTGAAACCAGGGGAGGCTTTCTTGAGGTTGGCAGGCGCGTAGTGACGGAAGAGGATTTTATCGGCAGCAGCTATGAGGTTGAGTACGTGATTCATAAGGATAAGCTTGGAAACGGAAACCAGCTTGGGGAGATCGTGGTGAAAAGCCCTTACCAGGAGCTGACGTATAAGATTCTGGCGTCGAAGGGCTCCGGAATCAAAATAAACCGGAATATCGGGGAGAAGCGCCATAAGCTTGCCCTGTTTCAGGATTTTCTGGAATACCGCAGCGGTAAAATGGAATTTAAGACCTGGATAGGCAGCAGCCATTTTACCCTGAACCAGCTTCGGGAATCAGGATTTGCTTACCCGGAATACCAGATGTACGAGGCATATCTTCTCTATCTGGAGGGCGACGGCGAGGCGGCCAAAGAAATCCTGCGGCAGTATCAGGACAAATCCTATTCCAAGGACGATCTGGAATTTGCCGGACTATATTTATTTCTTTGTACACTGACCGGGCTTTATTCGGATAAGGCTCAGGCATTGCGGCGCGTCCAGAATTTTTATATGCAGAAGGAGGACAGCTTTCTTTTATTCTGGATCCTGCTGCAGATGGACAGCGGCTATTCCGACAGTTTGTCCCAGGCTGTTTTTATGATGGAAGAGCAGTTTGACAGGGGCTGCAGAAGTCCGCTTTTATATCTGGAGGCGTGGCACAGTATTTGTAAGGATATGTCGCTGCTTCACAGACTCAGCCGCTTTTGGATACAGGTATTTCTGTATGCGGGGAAGAACGGGCTTCTGACGGAAGAACTTGTTATGCGGCTTTCTTATCTGTCCGGCTACGAAAAGAACTTTAACCGCAGTCTTTACCGTGCCCTGTCCATGGGCTATGAGGCGTTTCCCTCTGACGATACGCTGGAAGCGATCTGCAAATATATCATGAAAGGCAATCCAAGAAAAAGCGAGTATTTTTCCTGGTTTTCTCTGGCGGTAGATCATGGCCTGCGGCTTACGAGGCTTTATGAGTATTATGTGGAAACAATGGACACCTCCTACCAGAGAGAACTGCCAAAGCCTCTTCTGATGTATTTTACTTATAATGACAATACCCTTGGAGACGCCAAAAAAGCCTTTGTCTATGCAAGTATCGTAGGACATAAGGCGCAGGAACCGCAGGTTTATGAGAACTATAAAGAAAATATGCGTACCTTTGCCGCCCATAAGCTTTATGAGGGGCGGATGAACGAAAGCTATGCGGCGTTATATCAGGAATTTTTCGGCAGTCCCAGGGATGAACGGGAAGCCCGGATGCTGGCCGGGAAGATGTTTACCTGCCGTTTGTACTGCGACGACAAAAAAATCCGGCAGGTAATTGTCTGCCACAGTCAGATGGAAAGAGAAGAAATCTATCCGTGTGTGCAGGGAATCGCTTATCCCCGGATCTACACAGAGGATGCGGTGATTCTGTTTCAGGATGATAAGCAGCGCCGGTATGCGTCGACAGTGGCTTATAACATCAGCCGCCTTATGGACGAGCGGGAAATGCTTCCAAGGGTAATGGCTTACGGCGTTCAGGAACCGGGGCTCCTGCTCCATTACTGTGAAAATACGGCGCTTTGCCGTGAAAATCTGGAGGTCTTCCAGATGCTTGTGAAGTCCGATGCTTTTACGGAAGCCTACAAGCGATCCGTGCGCAAAAAAATTCTGGATTATTATGCAGGGCACGTTCACGGGGAAGATCTGGATGATTACCTTAAAAATATGGACTACCGTAAATATGCGCAGGTAGACAGGAAGACTCTTCTGGAGGTACTGATCTCCAGACGTTTGTTTTCTCAGGCGCTGAGCCTGATCGAGGAATTTGGCTATGAGGGTGTGGATCTGAGCAGCCTGCTGAAGCTTACCAGCCGTATGATCATTAAAAGTGAGATGGCGGAGGACGAGGAGCTTCTTGCCCTTGCCTCGGAGGTTTACCGGGCAGGGAAGTATGATGAGGTGATCCTGCATTATCTGATGGAATATCGTGTGGGCCCCATGGATGAGCTGCTTTCCATCTGGAAAAGCGCCAGAGGCTTTGACATGGATACCTATGATCTGGAGGAAAAGATTCTGGAGCTTTTGATGTTTGCTGACGATTTCCGCAAGGAAGGGGAAAGCGTCCTTCAGGCGTATGTGAAGCAGTCGGGTAAGGAACGGCTCATCGGCGCGTATCTTACGCAGGCTTCTTATGGGGTCTTTGTGAAGGAATATACCATGAGCAGCTTTATCCGGGAGTGTCTGGAAAATGCATATGAGCGTAAATGGCCGGTGAACCGGGTCTGCTGGATGGCGCTTTTGAAGGTAATGTCAAAGGACCGGATCACAGAGGGCAGGTATCTGGAGATGGAACGGGAGCTTTTGAAGGAGTGCACAAAGGATGGGATGGCATTTGCCTTCTTCCGAAGGCTTCCCTCTAATCTGCTGAGCCCGTATCAGTTGGACGATAAGACTTATGTGGAATACCATACTCACCCGGATGCAAAGGTGACTCTGTTTTATGCCCTTGATACCGGCCTTGGCATTGAGCCGGAGTATAAGAGCGAGCCCCTCCGGAATGTCTATGAGGGGATTTTCACAAAGACGTTTACACTGTTTTACGGGGAAACCCTGCGCTACTATTTCAGTGTGGAAAAAGACGGCAGGACGACACGTACAACAGAGCGTGTTGTTACGATGAATAAAATAGAAGAAACTCCTATGAGCAAGTACCAGCTTCTGAACCAGATCCTTTCTGACCGAAGGTTGGATAAGGATCAGGAGGTTGTAAAGGGCTTAAAAGAGTATCTTCGTCAGGAGCAGTTTGTTAAGGAAATGTTTGCGATCATGAAGTAAGAAGAAGTATCATGAAGCAGGACAGAATGCAATGGCATAAAAGAGCATGCAGCGTCATAAAAGACAAGTATTAGCAAAGCAAAGCAGAACATGAAGTAAGACAGAACATGAAATAAGGCAGAACGTATTGAAGGAAGACGGATTAATATGAACGAGATTCGTGACTTGATGATTGGAATTGATTTTGGAAAGGATTACTCCCAAATCTGTTATTATGACCGTAAGGCGGAGGAACCCCGCTCTGTGACCATGAAGGTGGGGAGCGCCCAGTATGAGGCTCCCACCTGTCTGTGCAGGAGAGAAGGGCAGGACGACTACTGCGTAGGGCTGGAGGCGGAATATTTTGCACAGCAAATGGGCGGTGTGCTTGTGGACGGCCTGTATGGGATTTCCGCTTCCAAAGAACCTGTACAGGTTGCGGGAGAACAGAAGGAACCCTGTGAGCTGCTGGCATATTTTTTTAAGGGGCTTTTGAAATTTCTGGGGATCACGGATATTGTGAAATATACCAAATGTCTGGTGATTACCGTCCCGGAGCTTGGCGGCGTTCAGGTGGAGAATTTACAGAAGGCATGCGCCCTGATGGGATTTCCCAAGGAAAAGTGTATGCTGCAGGATTATGCGGAAAGCTTCTATTATTATGTGCTTACCCAGAAAAGAGAGACCTGGAACCGTAATGTCGCCTGGTATGCGTTTACCCCTGACGGCGTAACCTTCCGGAAGCTGACCATGAATTCCGGTACAAGGCCGGTTCTGGTGCGGCTGGAGCCTGCCGTTTCTTCAGAACTCAGCGCGGAGCCAATGGTCCGGGATGAGGATTTCTGCAGATTTATCCAGAAAACCCTTGGGACGGATTTATATTCCAGTATTCAGATGACAGGAGAGGGCTTTGACCAGGAATGGGCAAAGCATTCTGTAAAATTGCTCTGCTACCAGAAGCGGAAGGTCTTTTTTGGAAACAATCTGTTTGCCAAGGGAGCCTGCGCCGCCGGCGTGGAACGGCTGGAAAATAAAAAACTGAAGGGATACCGTTATTTCAGCGACTCGCTTGTTATGTCGGATGTGGGCATGGATATGAGAGTGATGGGTTCTCCTACCTATTATCCGCTTATTGAGGCCGGAAACAACTGGTATGAGTGCAGGGCATACTGTGAATTTATCCTTGACAATACACGGGAGCTTGTGTTTATTATCAGCACCTTTGGGGAGCAGGAGAAAAAGCGTATGGTCATGAAGCTGCCGGGGCTTCCGGAACGTCCCAACAAGACCACAAGGCTGTCTTTAAGCCTGCAGTACCTGTCTCCGAAGGAATGCAGCATAACGGTGAAGGATCTGGGCTTCGGAGAGATGTTTCCCTCAAGCGGGAAAGTATGGACAGAATCGGCGCAATGGTAAAGGAGGGAGACTGAATGGGCGGTTATATTTTATGTCAGACAAAAAAAGCAGAGGTTCCCTATTTTATCGAAAATATCAGCACGAATATTTATTCACTGGAGGAGCTTTGCTATTATCTGTATCATAATCTTTATCTGGTGGATAAAACGATCATTAACGAAAATCTGTGCAATTGGATCCAAAAGGAACTGGATTTACCCAAGCTGGCGGCGAAACTCCGCCCCTGCGTAGGCAAGTTCGCCAGCGCGGAGGATATCCTGTATCCTGTTTTTAAAGAGATCAATTATCTTACCTACGAGGAATTAAAGGCTTTGAATATGCAGATCCAGAAGCTGGATTCCGAGCCGGTGCCGGTAAGGGAGAAGCATAAAGGGGATTCTCTGGTGGAAAACGGCATGTATGTCAATGCCATCCACGTTTATGAGAAGCTGTTGGAGCGGGAGGATCTGAAAGACGCAGGAGCAGAGCTGGCAGGAGAGGTCTGGTATAATCTGGGTTGCGCGTATAGCTATCTGTTCCAGATGGAAAAGGCACTGGAGTGCTTTTGGAAAGCCTGTGAGAACGGCGGGGGCAGGGAGGCTTTGAAGACTTACCTGATCTGCTATTTTACCATCCATACCCAGGAGGAATACGAAAACAGGATAAAGGAGCTTGGCGTGGAGAAGGAGCTTGCAGACGAAGTGCATGAAACCCTGGTGAAATTTACGAAAGTCCCCAGGCAGGAGGTTGAACCTCAGAGAATCGACGCCATGATAGAGGAATTTATGAAGGAATACCACAGAAGCACAGGCTCGTGAGCCTGTGCGCTTTTGTTTACTGCGTTTGCGGCGGCAGGTTTTGGCGATATTCGGAAATTTGGCAATGCAGTTTTCAGACTTTTTTATTGGCTCTTGACAGGGGGCATCCCTTATGTTACGATACCTACATACTTTTACGTGGTAGAGTGGCTACGTGCTAGAGTGTACTTGAAAATTGCTTTCTGCAAGATGTATCCCACAATTTGTGGGAGATTTGTCACAAATGAGGGAGGCGTAGCGGGCTACGGCGACCGAATGCGGGGCAAATATACCGCAAATTGGGGATGCAGATTGCGGGAATGAATTTTTAAACACGCTCTCAACAAGAAAACTAATAGAAGAGGAGATACTTTATTATGAAAAAGAGAGTAATCGCTGTCATGATGGCAGCAATGATGGCTGCCGGAACAGTGTCCGCAGTGAATGTATATGCTGAAGAAGAAGAGAGAAGCACCTTTACCGTAGGTTTTGACGCAGAGTATCCGCCTTTCGGATATATGGACGACGATGGAGAATATGTGGGCTTTGATCTGGATGTGGCGCAGCTTGTCTGTGATAATCTGGGATGGGAGCTTGTAAAGAAACCGATCAACTGGGATTCCAAGGATATGGAGCTGAATTCCGGGAATATCGACTGTATCTGGAACGGATTTACCATCAACGGACGTGAGGATGATTATACATGGTCTGACCCGTACCTGAATAACGAGCAGGTAATGGTAGTCGCTGCGGATTCCGGTATTGAGAAACTGGCTGACCTGGCAGGCAAGAACGTGGTCGTTCAGGCTGCTTCCGCTGCATTGGACGCTCTGAACAGCGATGATAACAAGGAACTGACAGAGAGCTTTGGCTCCCTTACAGAGAATCCGGATTACAATACCGCGTTTATGAACATCGATTCCGGCGCTGCCGACGCTGTTGCCGTAGATATCGGCGTTGCCAAATATCAGCTTGCACAGAGAGAAGAGGGCAAATATGTCATTCTTGAGGAGCCTATCCAGAGCGAGCAGTACGGTATCGGATTCGCACTGGGCAACGACGAGCTGAAGGATACCGTATGGGCAGAGGTTATGAAGCTGTATGAAGAAGGCAAGGTTACAGAACTTGCTGAGAAATACGAAGTGGCAGATATGCTTTGCCTTGGGGAAGAGGATGCAGAGGCAGAAGATGCCGGTACAGAGGAAGCCGATGCAGAGGCAGAGGATACTGCAGAAGAGGCTGATGCCGATGCAGAAAGCGCAGAAGACGCTGGCGCAGACGAAGCGGAAGAGACAGAAGCTGAATAAGCGGCAGTGCTTCAGATAACAGAAATCGTTACTGTTCATACATACGGTGTAAACAGTAACCAGAAATCCATTAAAATAGAGAAACAGAGGGTACGTTATGCACCCTCTTTTCTTACTGTATAGGAGAGAAAGCATGAGCTTAAGTGTAATGTTAAAGCAGTTGTCAGGAGGAATGCTGGTTTCCTGTGAAATCTTTTTTGTGACGTTGCTGGTATCCCTTCCCCTGGGGCTTCTCATCTGCTTCGGCAGAATGTCGAAGAACCCGGTGATCCGCGGTATCGTGACAGCCTACATATCTGTAATGCGCGGGACTCCTTTGATGCTGCAGCTGATGGTCGTTTATTTCGGGCCGTACTTTATCTTTGGTATCCGTATCTCTATGGGATACAGCCTGATCGCCGTATTGATCGGGTTTTCCATCAATTACGCGGCGTATTTCGCGGAAATCTACAGAGGCGGTATTGAGTCCATGTCCGTAGGGCAGTATGAGGCTGCTTATATTCTTGGTTATAATAAGGTACAGACATTTTTCCGTATTATCCTGCCCCAGGTGATCAAGCGCATCCTGCCGTCTGTGACCAATGAGGTGATCACGCTGGTAAAGGATACCTCTCTGGCGTTTGTGGTAGCCGTGGCGGAAATGTTCACCATTGCCAAACAGATCGCAAGCTCCCAGACCACTATGATGCCGTTTATTATCGCGGCTGTTTTTTACTATATATTCAATCTGGTTGTGGCGGTTGTGATGGACAGGATCGAGAAGAAGCTGAACTATTATCGGTAATGATGGTATCTGTCCGGTTTCGCCGGGGATACCGCATGATTTCATAGTATAAAGAGGAACTGACATGAAATTATTTGAAATGAAACATATTAAAAAGAGCTTCGGAAGCCTTGAGGTGCTTAAGGATATTTCCCTGGATGTGGAAGAAGGCGAGGTCTTAAGTATCATCGGCCCGTCCGGCTCCGGCAAATCCACCCTTCTGCGATGCGCTACCGGACTTGAAACTGCCGATGAGGGAGAGATCGTCAAGCAGGGGGAGGTCGGGCTGGTATTCCAGAATTTTAACCTGTTTCCCCATTTTTCTGTAATGAAAAACATCACGGACGCTCCCATTAAGGTGCAGAAGCGCAAAAAGGACGAGGTATATGCCCAGGCAAGGACGCTTCTGAAAAAGATGGGACTTGCAGATAAGGAGAAGGCGTATCCCTTCCAGCTTTCCGGAGGACAGCAGCAGCGCGTGTCCATTGCACGGGCGCTGTGCATGAATCCGAAGATCCTGTTCTTTGACGAACCCACATCAGCGCTGGATCCGGAGCTTACGGGAGAAATCTTAAAGGTTATCAAGGATCTTGCGGCGGAACATATTACCATGGTTATCGTTACCCATGAGATGAGCTTTGCCCGGGATATCTCCGACCGGATCATTTTTATGGACCAGGGAGTGATCGCGGTAGAGGGTACTCCGGAAGAGGTATTTTCATCCGATAATGCCCGTATGCGGGAATTTCTGGGCAAATTCCATCAGGGAGCGGACCAGAGCGTGTTCTAAAGGAGAACACGCTATTCCGCATTATTGGCCCATAGCCTTGCAGCCAGTGCAAGGCTTGGGAGTGAATATTAATAACACGGCGACAGTAACGAGAAAAGTTTACGGTTTGTTATTGCTTTTAAATGAGTGATGTTATATAATTTCTGTGCAAATAATTATAGAATGGATAGCGACATCTGAAAAATCTATTGAAAGGAACAGGTGAAAGACATGGAGAAAAAGGAACAGCTTTATGAAGGAAAAGCGAAAAAGGTTTTCGCAACCGAGGATCCGGATGTAGTGATCGTAAGCTATAAGGATGATGCAACTGCATTCAACGGTGAGAAGAGAGGCACCATCGTAGGAAAAGGTGTGATCAATAACCGTATGACAAATCATGTTTTCCAGAAATTTGAGGCTGCAGGTATTCCGACACATTTCATCGAAGAATTAAATGATAGAGAAACTGCTGTAAAGAAGGTCGATATCGTTCCCCTTGAGGTTATCATCCGCAACGTAGCGGCAGGAAGCTTTTCCAAGAGAATGGGCGTGGAAGAGGGAAGACAGCTCCTTTGCCCGATCCTTGAGTTCAGCTATAAGAACGACGCCCTTGGGGATCCGTTTATCAACGACGACTATGCGCTGGCACTTGGCCTTGCGACTAAAGAGGAAATCGACCAGATCAGAGAATATACCCTGAAGGTAAATGAGATTATGAAGGAATATTTCCTGAACGCAGGGATGAAGCTCATCGACTTTAAGATCGAATTCGGACGTTTCCACGGCAAGATCCTTCTTGCGGACGAAGTATCTCCGGATACCTGCCGTCTGTGGGATGTAAATACCAACGAAAAGCTGGACAAAGACCGTTTCAGACGTGACCTTGGAAATGTAGAGGAAGCTTACAACGAAGTATTCCACCGTCTTGGACTGGACTGATAGGAGAAGCGAGCATGAGTACAGACAGATATGTAAGTCCGTTATCAGAGCGTTACGCCAGTAAGGAAATGCAGTATATTTTTTCTCCGGACATGAAGTTCCGTACATGGAGAAAGCTGTGGATCGCCCTTGCAGAGACAGAGAAGGAGCTTGGCCTGAACATTACCCAGGAGCAGATCGACGAGCTGAAGGCCCATGCGGAGGATATCAACTATGATGTGGCAAAGGAACGGGAACGCCAGGTACGCCATGATGTGATGTCCCATGTGTACGCATACGGCGTACAGTGCCCTAAGGCGAAGGGTATCATCCACCTTGGAGCAACCTCCTGCTATGTAGGCGATAATACAGATATTATTGTAATGACAGAGGCTTTGAAGCTGGTGCGCAAGAAGCTGGTAAATGTGATTGCCGAACTGGCAAAGTTCGCCGACCAGTACAAGGCGCAGCCAACCCTTGCCTTTACCCATTTCCAGCCTGCGCAGCCTACTACCGTAGGGAAGAGGGCGACCCTCTGGACCAATGAATTTCTGTTGGATCTGGAAGACCTGGAGTATGTGCTCGGCACTATGAAGCTTCTGGGCTCCAAGGGAACCACCGGTACCCAGGCAAGTTTTCTGGAGCTTTTTGACGGGGATCAGGAGAAAATTGATAAGATCGATCCTATGATCGCGGAAAAAATGGGCTTTAAGGAGTGTTATCCGGTGTCAGGACAGACTTATTCCCGTAAGGTGGACACCCGTGTGCTCAATGTTCTTGCGGGTATTGCCGCAAGCGCCCACAAAATGTCCAACGATATCCGTCTTCTCCAGCATTTAAAAGAGGTGGAGGAACCCTTTGAGAAATCACAGATCGGTTCTTCCGCGATGGCATATAAGAGAAACCCCATGAGAAGCGAGCGTATTGCCTCTCTGTCCAGATATGTGATGGTAGACGCCCTGAATCCGGCAATTACCTCTGCCACTCAGTGGTTTGAGAGAACACTGGACGACTCTGCCAATAAGCGTCTCAGCATTCCCGAGGGATTTCTGGCGATCGACGGGATTCTGGATCTCTGCCTGAATGTGGTGGACGGTCTGGTGGTATACCCGAAGGTAATCGAAAAGCGCCTGATGTCTGAGCTTCCGTTTATGGCGACAGAAAATATCATGATGGATGCGGTGAAGGCCGGCGGCGACCGTCAGGAGCTGCACGAGCGTATCCGCGAGCTTTCCATGGAAGCAGGACGTAATGTAAAGGTCGAAGGCAAGGACAATAACCTTCTGGAGCTGATCGCCGCTGATCCTGCATTCAACCTGACTCTGGAAGAACTCCAGAAGACCATGGATCCAAGTAAATATGTAGGACGCGCTAAAGAACAGACAGAAGCTTTCCTTACAAAGGTTGTGAATCCGATTCTGGAAGAACGCAGGGAACTTCTGGGCGTGAAGGCGGAAATCAACGTTTAGCTTGAGAAACAACTTATCCGGAAACAGAGAAGTCTTTCCCGCAAATATGAAAACTTAAAGAAAGGAGAGTCCACTCAAAGGAAAAATATACAAAAACAAAAGCATAGAGTACAGAAACTTTATCATAGGATAGACAATATCCGTACTGATTATATCAATAAAACAATCGCTGAGACCGTGAAAACCAAGCCGTCTTATATAACGATTGAAGACCTGAATATAAAAGGAATGATGAAGAACCGTCATCTTTCAAAAACGGTTGCGTCACAGAAGTTTTATGAGTTCAGAGTAAAACTTCAAAGGAAATGCAGCGAATACGGCATAGAACTTCGAGTAGTCAACAGGTGGTATCCATCTTCAAAGATATGTCACCACTGCGGTCACATCAAGAAAGATTTAAAACTTTCAGATAGAATATACAAATGCAAATGTGGTTATGTCGAAGACAGAGATTTTAATGCCGCTCTCAATTTGAAAGATGCTATGATTTACGAAGTTGCATAATTAAACGCAAACGTAAGTATGTACCAAAGGCTATTTTGGGAATTAACGACTGTGGAGTGTACAAGAACCTGTTAGTAGATATGATTTCGGTCAATCAAAAGCATACACGATGAAGCAGTAAGTAGAACTCGTGAGAGTCTACATTATCTCGATGTGAATATATTTAAACACATTTTGAGTGGCAGGATGAAAGTGTTATGATCAAAGCAGTAGTCGGAGCAAACTGGGGAGACGAGGGAAAAGGTAAAATTACCGATATGTTGGCCCAGGAAGCTGATATTATCGTAAGATTCCAGGGAGGTGCCAACGCAGGACATACCATTGTCAATGATTATGGCAAATTTGCGCTTCACACACTCCCGTCCGGTGTGTTCTATAATCACACAACCAGCGTTATCGGCAATGGCGTGGCACTGAACATTCCGGTGTTTTTTAAAGAATATAATGAAATTGTGGAAAGAGGCGTTCCAGCTCCGAAGATCATGATCTCCGACAGAGCGCAGATGGTTATGCCGTATCACATTTTGTTTGATCAGTATGAGGAAGAGCGTCTGGCAGGCAGGTCCTTCGGTTCCACCAAATCCGGTATCGCACCGTTTTATTCCGATAAATATGCCAAGATCGGCTTCCAGGTAAGCGAGCTGTTTGATGAGGATGCGCTGAGGGAAAAGGTTGAGCGTGTCTGCGAGACCAAGAATGTTCTTCTGGAGCATTTATATCATAAGCCCCTTCTGAATCCGGATGAGATCATGGCAGAACTGAAGGAATATAAGAAAATGGTAGAGCCGTATGTAGGAGATGTTTCCCTGTATCTGTGGAATGCTCTGAAAGAGGGCAAGGAAATCCTTCTGGAAGGACAGCTTGGTTCTCTGAAGGATCCGGATCATGGGATTTATCCTATGGTTACCTCTTCTTCTACATTGGCAGCCTATGGCGCCATCGGAGCAGGCGTGCCTCCTTATGAGATCAAGAAGATCATCACAGTATGTAAGGCTTATTCCAGCGCGGTAGGCGCAGGCGCTTTTGTTTCCGAGATTTTCGGAGAGGAAGCGGACGAGCTTCGCAGAAGAGGCGGAGATGGCGGAGAATACGGCGCGACCACAGGGCGTCCGAGACGTATGGGATGGTTTGACTGTGTTGCTTCCAAATACGGCTGCCGTATGCAGGGAACTACAGATGTTGCCTTTACCGTTCTGGATGTCCTTGGCTATCTGGATGAGATTCCGGTCTGCACAGGCTATGAGATCGACGGTAAGGTTACGACAGATTTCCCCACTACCGGCCTTCTTGAGAAAGCGAAGCCTGTTCTTGAGGTGCTTCCGGGATGGAAAACCGATATCCGCGGTATCAGAAACTATGAGGAACTGCCGGAAAACTGCAGGAAGTATATCGAATTTATAGAGAAACAGATCGGATTCCCCATCACCATGATTTCCAATGGTCCGGGAAGGAATGATATTATCTACAGAAATAAATAATAAGGCAGGAAGCTGCCGTAAGCGCTGCGCCGGGGAAAACTCTCCGGCGTAGCCTATATATCAGATGTGCAGGGATTCAGTTTGGAATTATGTCAGCGTAGCTGACCCGAATCCCGCACCAAGACTCGCGAGCGAGTCTTGAAGAGAACGGAACGGGAACGTTCGTTTTACCAGAAAATTTTTATGCAAAGGAGGGTTTTTATGGAACGAGTTGGGTATTATAACGGGGAAATTGCACCTTTGGAGGAACTGAAGCTTCCGGCTCTGGACAGAGCTTATTATTTCGGAGACGGTGTGTATGACGCGACTTCCGTGGCAAACGGGACGCCTTTTGCCCTGACAGAGCATCTGGACCGGTTTTATAATAGCTGCCGTCTGCTTGAGATTCCTTTTGATATGTCAAGGGAAGAGCTTACCGGGGAGCTTAAGAAGGTCATCCGGGAGTTTGACGGGGAGCATGGGCTGTTATACTGGCAGGCTTCCAGAGGAACTGCTTACCGGAACCATAAATTTCCGGAAGGGGATGTGAAGCCGAATCTGATGATCATGCTCAATCCCATCCATCCTTCCCCTATGTCTGAGAAGGTAAGGCTGATCACCATGGAGGATACCAGATACTTCCACTGCAATATCAAAACCTTAAACCTGATCCCCAATGTCATGGCGGCGCAGAAAGCAGAATCCATGGGCTGTGACGAGGCTGTTTTCCACAGGGGAGACAGGGTAACGGAGTGCGCGCACAGCAATGTGTCGATCATTAAGGACGGCGTTTTGCGCACAGCGCCCTGCGATAACCTGATCCTTCCGGGAATTACAAGAAAGCATATGCTTGAGCTTGCCGTGAAGCTGGGCATTCCGGTAGTGGAGGAACCCTTTACTGTAGAGGAACTGTTTGCCGCCGACGAGGTGATCGTCAGCCGTTCCGGCGCACTGTGCCACGCGGCGGAGTCCATCGACGGAAAGCCTGTAGGCGGAAAAGCACCGGAAATCCTGGAAAAGCTTTATGCAGCCTATGAGGAAAAATTTAAGAGAGGAACCGGACAGGAATAAAGTATTTTATGAAAAAAAAATTTAAAAGATATGCGGCGATTGCAGGCGTTGTTCTGCTTCTTGCAGTGTTCTGCCTGCCGATGGTATTTGCCTTTGGAAGCAGCGGGGAATCCCAGACATTGTTCCGGGGAGCGCTGGCAGCGGCATTTCTGGTGCCGGTCCTCGCGTATATAATTTTGATGGTCTATCAGATGTTAAATAAAAGAAAACCGCAGCAGGAGGAAGAACGCATGATTGAAAATATTATCTTTGACGTGGGGCAGGTACTCATGGCATTTGAGTGGGAAAAATATCTGAAGGGTTTCGGCTTCTCCGAGGAAAAATACGAGAAGATCGCGGACGCAACCTTCCGAAGCTCTGTCTGGGATGAAAGGGACAGGGGATGCTTTGAGGAAGAGGAATATCTGCGCCAGTTTTGTGCGCTTGCGCCGGAATATGAGGCGGATATCCGTGAGGTGCTGAGAAGAAGCGACGAGACGCTGAGCTGCTTTCCTTATTCCAAAACCTGGACCCAGTATTTAAAAAGCCAGGGATATCATCTGTATATTCTGTCAAACTACAGCGATTATATGCTCAGGAAAACCCGTAAGGATATGAGCTTTTTAAAATACATGGACGGAGTGGTTTTTTCCTGCGAGGTAAAGGAACTGAAGCCGGAAGAGGGAATCTACCGGAAGCTTCTGGATACGTATCATCTGGATCCCGACAAATCTGTTTTTCTTGATGACCGTGCCGCCAACTGCGAGGGCGCAAGGAAGCTGGGAATCCATGCGATTCAGTTTGAAAGCTTTAAACAGGCGGCCGCCGAACTTGAGAAATATGGCGTGAAATAGAGGCGGAGCAGGTGATGTGCTCCCACCGCTTAAGAGGTGTGGGCTTATTGATGGTGAAAGTTAAAAAAGTATGCGGAAGAACAAAAACATCCCATCCGCTGCAGCAATGCGGCGGATGGGATGCGTTTTAAGGGGAGGATATAAGTATTTCTGAATTTATCCTTTGTAAGCGTCTCATTGAAGGGGGTTCCAATGAACAATTATAGTATGACCGGAGAAACGGGACTTTATACAAAATTATAAAAATTTTTTTCCGGGCAGGCTGGACGGCGTGAGTTTTGTAAAATTTTCTGCCATAAAAGATGATTTGCGGGGAATCATTCAAGCACTGGAAATTTCACTCCTTTTTCACAAAAATCATAAGAATAGGATTTGTGTTTTAAGGAAAAAGGTGATATAATATGGCAGGAATGCTTGAAGACAGCGCATTTTGGACGCAGATAAGCATTCCCTGCTTTAAGTGTACAGAGAACTAAGCGGCAGATATGGGAGATGCGCTTATGAGCATGCAGCAAAGCGGAATGCAAATATCCGCTTTATTATGCCGGAAATTATCCCGGCAAAAGTCAGTGAACAATTTGGAAAAGAGGAATAAAGAAATGAGCGATAAAACAATTTTAGAGCAGTGGCGCAGCATTGCCTACGATCAGCAGGCTGACCGTAATAAACTCCAGAGATTCTGGGCTAATTATTTCAACATCGAAAAAGGAATCTACGAACAGCTTCTGACCAATCCGGATGAGGTTGTAACCGGAACAGTAAAGGAACTGGCTGAAAAATACGGACAGGAAGTTCTTACAATGGTAGGTTTCCTTGACGGTATTAACGACAGCCTGAAGAATCCCAACCCAATTGAGACAATGGATGAGAACACAGTTGTAAATCTTGGGTTTGATAAAGAACTCCTTTACAAAAATATGGTAGACGCAAGAGCCGACTGGCTTTATGAGCTTCCTCAGTGGAAAGCAATCTTCTCCGACGAGCGACGCAAAGAGCTGTACCTGGAGCAGAAGAAGTCCGGCACAATTGTAAAAGCGCACAAAATCGGACGTAACGATCCGTGCCCGTGCGGAAGCGGTAAAAAATATAAATTCTGCTGCGGAAGATAGAGAAAAATAAGCAGCTTGCAGAAAAGCCCGCGGTACTGACAGTATTAAAAGGTCAGTACCGCGGGCTTGGTTCATAAGTCTGTTTTTGTCTGTAATGGTTCAGCAAATCTTCCTCGTTAAAATCGTCCGGGCTGTCGGAATCGTCACTGTCGCATAAAAGCCAGACCGCCACATTGTCCATAAACCACGCCTGCTTTTTCAGTGTATTGACAATCTTCCCAAACCGTCCGTAATCTTTTGTATGCCCATTGTCTCGGTAGACTAAAGAGCTGGTCGAATCCTCCATACGCGGAAATCCCATTTTGACGAAGGTACTGTCAATTGTTCTGTATATTCCATCCAGACGGTATTTCTTTTCAATATTGATTTTATCATCATCCATACGAATAATCATTTTCAGCATAACAAAAGACCTCCTTCCGAATCTTTATGGTTATTATACCATTGGGAATCCGTTTCTACAATCATGAAAATGAAGTTGAGCTTGCCAGAGGAACTTCAACCCAACTTGCAAAGAGCCGCATCCCTCCAATCATTTCTCCCTCAGTGCCGAAAATTCTTTTAGCACATCTCTCCAATCGTTCATAACCCTCCTGTAAAATCAGCGGCAGGGAACTACTTATCCCCGCCGCTGCAATTCCTGCTTCTATAAATTATGCCGCATCCGCTATCTCCATAAGATCCGATTCCAGAAGGTCTGCCAGCAGCTGGCCTCCATAGGTTCCCTGCGCAATTTCTACTTTGTCCTTACGCAGTTTTTCGTATTCCTCTATCCGGATTTTTCTGCTTTGCTCTGCCATCATCAGGTCATCCTTCGTCATCCTCTTTCTGACTTCTTTCTGCCAGTTTTTCAGGAACGCGGAAGCTTCCTTGATATCCTCATTCTGGCGGTTAAATTCTGTCCGCTTCTGGCGGATAGTGCCTCCCGGCTCTACCTCCAGTGTATAATACGGGACAGATAACTCACTGGCTTTCCTGAGGAACAGGATGTAAGTTTCCCCTTTTGAGATCCGCTCAAAATAATTGTCTGTTTTATCGACACAGTGATGCAGGGTGTCCCCTTCACGGATCAGGTCCTGTACATTCTCCGGTACTACAACCGCGTATGTTTCATCCTGGTAGCTGTATTTCTCTTTCAGTGACGCAAGGACCTGGTTCAGGTTGGGATACTGCTTCAGTAGTTCCTGCTCCCTGTACTCATTTTTATGTTCTTCCAGACGCTGCACAATCTCATCATGCCTCTGCCATAAATCGGCAGCCCTGTAAACGATCGGGTCATTCACATCAAGCCCGCACTTTTTTGCCATTCTGAGATAATCCTGCCATGCCGAAAGGACCTCTGAGTAAGATTCATCCGGTTTCTTTTTCTGCTGCCTCACCAGATAGTTTATTACCTGCCTCGGGCTCATCCTGCCTTTCAGGAAGGATATCTGCCATGCTCCAATCTCCGCACCGATAAACCACGCAATCATTCCGTCATCCATTGCTTCCCGTGATTCCCATTCATACTGCAGCCACGCCAGGAATCTGGCGCCTCCATTATTTGCCCTGAGCCTCTTTAACTGGTTCCGGCTGATGCCCAGGCACTGATGCAGTTTTCCTTCATTACTTAACCAGAGATCCCAGCTTTGCTTTGTCAGGTCAAGCGCCAGCTTCCCCATGCCTGCCTTTGCTGCCTTTTCGATCACCGGCGCTTCCTTTACCGCCGGCAAATAAATCTCCGGGGCAAAGGGCAGGCCTAATTTTGCCATGGACCAGATTCCGGTCTTTTTCAGTTCCTTTTTTGCAAGGTCAGGCAAGGTCCGCCTGTATACCGCTCCTGGTTCCGTAAAATAACGCGGGTTGTGGACATAAAATACCGCCTCCCTGCGGCATACATCCGTTTCAATCCAGTGCAGCTTCCTGTCCTTATATTCACCCCAGTAATAGGCCTTCCCATTCCCGTCCGGATCCAGGAGAAACCGGCGTTCTTCCCAGAAACTGAGTTCCGGCTTGTCAAAATGCCACTTTGGATAAAAAGCGTATACCCGGAACTGGCGGGACACAATGCGGTTTCCCATTCTCTGCAAAAGGTGGGCGGTATAATATTTCGTCAATAGCCTGCCGCATTTTCCAACAGACTTATAGACCACCGGATGGTGGCAGCTCCTGCAGACGCCCTTTTTATTATACTTCGGCTTATAAAGTACCTGCTTCTTTCCGCACCGGCTGCATCTGCCGGTAACCTCTCCCCTCTTTTTATATGCGTAAAACATATAGTGCTCGGTGATTACGTTTTTTGCCAGCCACGCGCGCCAGTCCTTCGGAAGCGGCGGGATGCCTTCCATGATGGCATCCCATTTCCCAGCCTTGCGCCCATAGGCGTCCATTCTCTGCTTTTTTCTGGTTTCATACTGCCAGCGATCCAGCTCATCTATTCTTGCCAGCCCGAGGTAATCCGCCACGCATTTTTTCTCTTCCCTTTCCATGTACAGCTTCTGGTCATCCCAATAGGAACCGTCCTCTGACCATTCCAGGTTATCAATTCTTGAAGTGCGCCATTTCTGTCTTTCCATATCAAACGTAATAAAATCATCCGCTTTTTTATCGAAAAACATCCGGTAAGCCGGACTTACGCATCCGCGGCGTATCCGCTCTGTAAAATAAATATCGATCCGCAGGATCTCCTTTTCCACCGCCGCACGGAAATACGCGTTGTAGTCATACTCATCTGCTATCCGCCATGGATATTTCCTGGGCTTCTCATTCAGCGCCTTCTGCCGCATTTCTTCTGTTAGTGCCAGAACCGGCATTTCCAGTAACATTTTTTTCCTCATGCTGCCTCCTGTTCCATCCTTCTGCCGTTTACATCATACCAGACGTCCGGAAGATACTCTTTGCCGTCAACCACAAACAGCGCCGCCTCCTGTATTTCCCGGGAGTCAGGGGCTTCCTGCGCAAGCGCAAGAATATCGCCCATTTTCCCGGCTGCCCTGGGGGATTTTCCTCTGACAACGACAAATCCGTCCGCGCTTTTCCCTGCTTCTTTCCGGACATAGCGGTTCCATTCCCGCCCCGGATACCGGACCATATAGGCCAGTGCGTGGAGCAAAAGCTCCTGCATCGGTAATTTTTTCAGCAGTGTCATACGGGTACAGGAGATTTTACTGTCTATGCCATCTTCATCAATGTCTCCCTCCGCCTTTACGACATAGTAAACCGAATTGCGCCAGTTCCCGTAATAGCACAGGCAATCCAGCGGGTTCTCTGCACAGTGGAAACCATTCTGCGCGCAGTTTGCTTTTTCTGTCACGTTTGTCCTGCCTTCCAAAAACTGGTATCCCCTGCAGGTTAAATCCTCTTTTAAGCCTTTATACGCAATCATGTATCCTCCCTGTTTCCGCTATTGCTGCAGGTCAAATAATGACATCTGCCCGAACGACTCTTTCTTCTTTTCCGGAGCGGATGCCTGATCCGCTTTTTTCTGTGTTTTTCTCTTTGCTTTTCCATTTTCTGCTTTCTTCACCTTCACGGCTTTCCCTGCATTTGTTCCCTTTTTCTCTGCCGCTTCCCACGCAGCCAGAATCTTTTTCTTTTCCGCCGCCGCTTTTTCCTCCACTTCTGCCTCATCCTCTTTGCGGTAGTATTCTTCCGCCCATGGGAACACTTCCTTTTCTGTTATGGCAAGCGCTGTATTTTCCTGCACACGCTCCATGCCTTTCTGCTTTACCTGCTCCGTTGCCAGTTCAAACGCCTTCCCCGTTATAAAGTCCAGGCAGCGCTGGAGGGACTTCTGTTTCTTTAAAACCTGCGCCGACAGTTCCTCATCCTCCCTGCACTTTTGGAAAAGATGCCATCCGACAATATCCGCAAAGCTTTTATCATCCAGGGCAAGCATCTCCTCACGGAGCTTTTCAAACGGCGTGCGGAAGTTCTTTTCCGCGATTGGGTCCTCTGCCAGCCGGTACCGTTTCCCGTGGATAAAATCCTCCGTCTGCGGATAGGGTATCACCCATTCTTTTGCCAGCTTCCTTATCTCCTCCAGATTCCCGTCCTGGCGCAGGCGCAGGGCCACCGCATTTAATTCTGAAACATTCCGTATGATTTTTTCTAACATATCCGCTCTCCTTTAAATAGAGGCAGGAGCCTTATCCCTCCTGCCGCATAGTGTCAGGCTGCATTTGCAGCTTCTTCCATCTCCTTTTCCACTTCCATCGCAATCCTGCGCCGCTCCCGGTCATCTTCTTCCAACAGATAGACCATCTCCATGAGCGTCCTGCGGTACCAGAGGTTTTCTCCCCTGTTTTTATCCATCTCGCCCGCTCTGTCACAGATTTCTTTCCAGTCCTCATCCTCCAGGTCCCTTCCGCGGTATTCCTTATAAAAATCGTAAATCTCCTTCATGGCCTTCGGCACTTCCATATGAGCTGCCTCGTCCATATTGGAAAGAAGTCTCATCAGCACCGGGTGGTTCTCATATTTTTCACATAACTGCCGTATCCCCACCGGATGTTTGCCCGTGTACAGGTCCCTGAAGTCTGTAAAAATATTTGCGATCATCTTCTGGTTTACCATTCGTTTCCTTCCTTTCTTTGTGGTGCAAAATTATAAATGTTCCTCTGTCTTTCCGGCTGCCAGCACGTTTTTCCTTTTTCTGCTTTTCCATTCCGCTATTTGTCCAGCAGCCCCATTCTGCCTCCTGTTTCAGAGGCGCCGGGTCATCCTCCTCCCTCTTTGCTTTCGTCCTTGCCTCCCGCGTTCTCCGTCTGACCGTCGATGGGAAGCAGTAAAACGCCTCCGATACCGCATCCACACTGTAGCCCTGCTTTAATAATGCTTCCATCACTTCCCCGGATTTTCTCCTGTCCAGAGTTTCCAGGCCGGCCATATGTACTTTCCTGCGCAGTATCTTCCGGCAAAGGGGATGCTCCGGGCCATACTCATACATCTTTCTGGCCTCATCCGCATTCAGGTTGCATAAAATCGCAATCGCAAGGCAGCAGTAGCCAGCATATTCTTCATCTCTCATACCGCACACCGTCCTTACTGTGCATGGGCAGGGAATGCCTGCCGTTTCCTGCATGGTCAAAAAACATCTTTTTTCTTATCCGTTTTTCCTTTCCGCCTCACTTTCACTTCCATCTTTCCGCTCTCAGGACGTACCCTGATCGCCACGCCGCTAAAGGAACTGCCAAGCTGCTTTAAATGGCTTCTTTTGCCCGATATCAGCCTTTGGGCGACCCCGAAAGCCCTGCCTTCACAGGAAGCGACATAAAGCCTGCTTCTTTCATCCAGTTCAAAATCAATCTTTTTCCCACGCGCGATTCCCTCTTTCATGGCCATCAGCACCTGTAATTTCATACCGTTCCTCCATCTCTTCCTTGTTGTAAAGCAGGCTTCAAAACATGGGGTAGCTGGTAAGGATACGGAATCCCCAGTCCGCCTCTTTATCTTTTACCAGCACCAGACAGGCTTTTTTCAGGTTTTCCCGAAGCCGGTCCTCTCCCCTGCAGAATCCATAGCCTACCGTTCTTTTAAACCTCTTTACCAGCGGCAGGCAGTCGCTGTAGCTGCTGCGGAGCCAGAAGGAAATTTCCTCGTCAAAAAACATTTGCATAATCTCCTGCGCGACCGCCACCGCAACTTCCATATCCCAAAAGGATGTGGAATACCGGATATCCTCTTTTGTCAGGCGGTACTTTAATGCCTGCACCTGTATATCCGTATGCTTCCTCAACGTATGCCCTCCATACAGTTCCACCTTGTCCAGATTTTCCCGGATCGCCTGCAGCGCACTCTCTATGATTTCTTCCGGGATACCATCAAACAGATCTACCATGTTCGCTCCTTTCTGGTAACAGATGCCGGTATCCCTGCTGCGGATACCAGTCTCCTTTCAAAAAAAAGAAGGGGATTCTTTCCCTTCTCCTGTAAAAGCAGATTATTTTATCTGTTATCCGCAAAACTTTTTATCTTTTCTATTCGGATTATGGCTGCCCTCCTTCTCCTTATTTGCATAAGCGCTTCTGCGAAAACCTACACATACCGCATTTTTCGGCATAAAAAAAGACACCAAAAACCCTTTATCAGATTTTTGATGTCATTCTATATTTTATAGGATTCCCTGAAACTATACTTCCGGCAATCTCACCGGAACCAAATTTTCTGCATAAAAGCCCTATGCACAAATCTATAATCCACTTATAATTTAACACAATATATTGTGCGTGTCAATTCATCATTTTCAAGATATGGTTTTTAAGTGGCAACAGTACCATCCTGCCGCCTTTCAATTATTTTTCATGCCAGCAAAAATATTTAAAAACTACGTCCCATGAGCTGTGAGAGGTTGTAAATTTCAGAAATGACAACCCATGTACTAATGCAATCCACCTTGGGTCTGTCTGTTACGATGCAATCCCACTTTCCGTAATCTACCATGTATCAAGAGTGTTCCCAACTTCTCTTTCATGCAATCAACGATATAGGAATTATTGTTTGATATGATTCACTTTTGTTCCTCTTCCAAGGATAAAAAGCATCGCCAACAAAATAATTGGGAATACAAGCCCGAATCTCCGAAATGAATGGCCTCGCATCGCTTTCCTGCTCATCAAAGTGGTGCATCGTTTCGGCCAGGCTGCTCTATGGCTGCACGAATAGCCGACACGGCAGGAGGCAGTTCCACGAGAGGTATCGAACCATAGCCCAGTAAAAACTGATTCACCGGGCAGTTGCTTTGATGATTCCAAAATGGAGATAATGAGTAAATCCTGACCGTGTTTTTTTCAAGTTCTTCTGTCAATGCGGCATTTCCAAAACCATTTTGCAAAGTCATAATAAAATGCAAACCTGCGTCTGCGCCCGATAGAATAGCCCGATCCCAAAGATTTTCTTTAAAATAATTCA
>JAUNGB010000048.1 GCA_030524715.1 Eubacteriales bacterium
CCAAACTCGCGCTTAAGCGCTTCTGCGTCTGCTATTGCAACCGCACAGGTAGAAATTTTTTATTATTTTTTCATTAACTAATTGCCACTATTCACAATTTCATATATAATTAAGAAAGGAGAAAAATACTATGAAAGAAGTGTATGGATCTATGGCTTTAGACACCAAAAAACTCTACACTACAAAAGATATCATGGATCTGCCTGATGGAGTGCGGGCAGAGCTCATTGACGGCGAAATTTTTTACATGGCCACTCCAAATCATACTCATCAGGCACTGCTTAGGGAACTCAGTTTTGTATTCGTATCTTATCAGAAAAAACACAAGGGCGGCTGCGAAACTCTCTTTGCTCCCTATGCTGTATTCATCAATCGCGATGAACACAATTACCTGGAACCAGACCTTTTGATCATCTGCCCTCATGGCGAGGAGGATGACCGTCACCAGAAAGACGGCTGCCACGGCGGACCGGATTTCGTACTGGAAATTGTATCTCCCTCATCCAAACGCATGGATTATATAAAAAAACCGGAAAAATATGAAGCAGCCGGGGTAAGGGAATACTGGATCGTTGATCCCCAGACGGAGCGGGTTTTGGTCTATAATTTTGAGAAAGACAGTTTCCTCACCCAGTACACCTTTGAAGATACGATTCCCGTAGGAATCTACGGTGATTTCTCCATCGACTTTAAAGAACTGAAGAAATCCGCGCAGTTTTAAATGCACAGTTTAAGGAACTTATATCGGAATGGGCGAAGAAAAATCGGTATCCCATTCCGATAGCGGTTAATCTACGCGGACGTTTTCGGATGTCGCACTCCGTTAAATTTATCGAGCGTGGATTGAAACAAACAAGGTTTCTCTCTCTATAGGGAAATTCATCTGTCCATCATTTGAAATATATAGATTTTTATCCTCGTCAAAACAGGAGTATGCGTATCAAGTACTTCATCAATATCTTCTCGATGTTGTTCAAACGTTTCCAATACGTTATCTTTTACTTTGTCTATAACTGGACTGCAAAAGAACATCAAAACTACAAGGATACAGCGGATTGCCAAAAACCACTTTGATTTTTTAATTGAAAAAGTACTATTATTCAATTGTTCCTGCATTTGCTGAATTGTATGAAACGCAGGCGTATTCAAAAAATCATATGGATTTTTATACTTATAACATCCTCCCGTCACATCCAAATACCGTTAGCAGCAGACCATTTCTCGATAAACTCTTCTTCATTTACTGTTGCCATAAACGGTTTTGTCAAAAAGATTTTTATTGTTTTCAGCACCGTACTGTAATCATCCGTTTTCGTATCGATTTTGCGAACAAAAGCTTTCCACTTTTTCTGCATTGTTACATCACCGCCAAATCCTATAACCTGTTCAAACTGTTCAAAGGTAAATCTGTGTTTGCGATTCGCAAAAGTTTTACTGAGCGCTTCGGACAAAGTCTTTCCATCAAAATCGAATTTATTTGCAAGATAGTATATATCATAATAGTCTTTCATTCTACTGGAGAATTCCATTAAGCTTAAAATTGCATCCAATTTTTCCGCCACAGTTGTTTCAATTGAATATGTATTTACCACTGGCGCAGTAAAGTCTGCAAGCTGCGTTGGAATTCTTCTTTTTTCTTGCTTTGGAACAATAACATCACCAACACCAAAATCGATGCTGAAGGGAGTGCGTGTGTTTTTAATACGGGCAATTAAAGCTGCTCCGATACCTGCATATTTTTTTGCTATTGCAATAGGAGCAATGCTTTTAATCTCAAAAGTCACAAAATCATTCCCTGTATCACAAGAAATAATTTCTTCTAATAGCATCCTCAACTGTTCCGGCGTATTAGGAATTCTTCTAAGAAGGAAATCCACATCAACAGTTACCCGGCTGTCAAAATTTGTAACAGAATAGATAAACAATCCGCCTTTCAGAACCAGATTTTCTGCATATTTTGATTTTTCCAGACGACGCAGAAATTCTTCCTGACAAAAGAGTTGTAAGCAAAGTTGATAACTTCTTCCGCTTTCTCTTGCCTTGTTTTTTAATCGTGCAAGCACAGATGCTCCTATATCAGCCATTTAACAACACCTCCATTACATTCATCACCTTTACATACAGCCGCATTCTTTTTGCATACTTTGAAAGATTGCTTAAATTCTTCTTTTCGTCAGCGACATAAGCGTGAAGTGCTTTATTAAACAGTTCACTGTCAAGTTTTGTACGGTATTTAAAGCAGTCGCATATGGTGCGCTCTCTGTCATATACCGAAAGAGCTACTCCATTAAATTTTTCAACGGTTTTCCCAAGTTCCATATATTCTTTTTGAATATAATAGGCTTTCATTGAAATCTCCTGCATTCGTTTTGCAGTTCTTGACATAGAACGAGGAATCGCAATAGACCATTCACGGGGAGCAAAGTCATTATAACCATAATGAAACAATGCAGATTCGACACAGATAATTCCCTGCGGAAGTAACGTTGCGATTAATTGTTCGTCGGTTATATCTCTACTTTTGGGAAGTTGATAATAACCATGCCTTATACGTTCTATAACTCCTTCATTACAAAGTTTGGCTACATCATAATTTTCAAGTCCCGCCATAATAAAATCAGAAGTTTTTGCAATTCCTCCCGATTTTTCAATTATATTTTGAACAATTTCTGCTTTATTCAAGACACACCAACTTTCTGCACGCACTATTTTAAAATTGCATGTTTAATTATAGCATATGGATCAATAAGCTGCAATAATAAATGACACGCTCTCTACGGTTTTTGTATGCCAAATATATTGTAATACAAGGCTTTGGGGCACCTTCCTTACGGAGGGTGCCCCAAAGCAGGATTCTTTTTATTTTTTGTTATTTATTCTTTTACACTCAGACGAACCAACGCCCTGCGGAGCTTTGCTTCTGCAATCTTATACTCCTTATCCGTCAATCCTGTCCGGGCAAGCTTTTCTTCTGCGCGCTTTTTGGCTGCGTTTGCACGCTCTGCGTCAATATCTTCCTTCCACTCCCAGGTAGTCGCCAGAAGATGGCAGGCGCCGTCCATCACGGAAAGCATTCCGCCAATACACGCAGCGTCTCTTCTTGTATCATCCTCCAGTACAACATGAGCCTCGCCCATGCCGAGAGCCGTACAGAAATTGCAGTGGCCTGCAAGGATCGCCAGATCGCCGGTAATGCTTCTTACCACAACCCGCTCTGCCTCGCCTTCAAACAGCAGGCCGTCCGGTGTTCCGATTCGTAATGGGAAGGTCTTCATAGACAGCCTCCTTTACTGGTTCTTCGCTTTTTCAAAGACTTCGTCGATAGTTCCTGCAAACAGGAAGCAACTCTCCGGAACCTCATCGCATTCACCGTCCAGAATCATCTTAAATCCACGCAGGGTCTCTTTCAGAGGCACATACTGTCCCGGCATGCCTGTGAACTGCTCTGCTACGGAAAAGCTCTGAGACAGGAAACGCTGTACCTTACGGGCGCGGTTTACCGTCAGCTTATCTTCCTCAGACAGTTCGTCCATACCCATAATGGCGATGATATCCTGAAGCTCTTTGTAACGCTGCAGCACTCTCTGTACTGCACGGGCAATTTCATAGTGCTCTGTTCCTACAATCTCCGGGGAAAGGATACGGCTGGTGGAATCCAGCGGATCCACTGCCGGATAAATACCCTGGCTGGCGATATCACGGGACAATACCGTGGTTGCGTCCAGATGGGTAAAGGTGGTCGCAGGCGCAGGGTCCGTCAGGTCATCCGCCGGCACATAAACGGCCTGTACAGATGTGATGGAGCCCTTTCTTGTGGATGTGATACGTTCCTGTAAGGTACCCATTTCCGTTGCCAGCGTGGGCTGGTAGCCTACCGCGGACGGCATACGTCCAAGCAGCGCAGATACCTCGGAACCTGCCTGGGTAAAACGGAAAATGTTATCAATGAACAGAAGCACGTCCTGATTCTTGACGTCACGGAAGTATTCCGCCATGGTAAGGCCGGACAGGCCCACACGCATACGCGCTCCCGGCGGCTCGTTCATCTGGCCGTATACTAATGCGGTCTTATCAATAACGCCGCTTTCTTTCATTTCGTTGTAAAGGTCATTTCCTTCACGTGTACGCTCTCCAACGCCTGTAAATACGGAAAGTCCGCCGTGAGCCGTAGCAACATTATGGATCAGTTCCATGATCAGTACGGTTTTGCCAACTCCCGCGCCGCCGAACAGACCGATCTTACCGCCTTTTGCGTACGGGCAGATAAGGTCTACGACCTTGATTCCTGTCTCCAGGATCTCTGTCGCGGGCGTCTGCTCCTCGTATGCAGGCGCCGGACGGTGAATGGGCCAGCGTTCCTTAGCCTCCGGCGCCGGAAGATTATCTACCGGGTCGCCCAGAAGGTTAAATACACGGCCAAGGCATTCCTCTCCTACCGGAACGGCAATGGGAGCGCCTGTGTCTACAGCCTTGGTTCCGCGCACCAGACCGTCTGTGGAATTCATGGCGATACAGCGGACTGTATTGTCACCGATCTGCTGAGCTACCTCGGCTGTCAGCTTTGCGCCTTTATTATCGATTTCAATGGCATTAAGCAGTGCAGGCAGTTCATCGTGCGCAAAACGGATGTCCAAAACAGGACCGATGACCTGTACCACTTCGCCAGTGTGTTTTTCGCTCATTCCTGAATCTCCTATAATATATTTAGATGCCTTCCGCACCTCCAACAATCTCTGTGATCTCCTGCGTTATGCTGGCCTGACGCGCACGGTTGTAATACAGATTCAGCTTCTCGATCATTTCCTCTGCATTGCTCGTTGCAGCCTCCATGGCAGTTCTTCTGGCCGCCAGTTCGCTGGCAAGTCCCTCGCAGACGCCGCCGTAGATCAGGCCTGCCAGATATTCCGGAACAATGGTATCAAACACCTCTGAACTATTTGGCTCATAGAGAATCAGATTGCGGATATTGTTCCTCTCTCCGTCCGTCTGTTTCTCTTTTGCCAGGTCTGTCAGCGGAAGCATGGAAAATACATTCGGCTGCTGCGACAGCATGGAAACAAACGTTGTATAACACAATTCTATATGGCCGAAACAGCCTTTTTCAAATTCAGAGCACAGCAGATGCGCCATCTCAAAGCAATCTGCCACGGAAATATCCGCGATTTCCGCGAATTCCTCCGTTACGCATTCGATCCCCTTGCGGCGGAAATATTCAACCGCTTTTTTACCAATAGGCAAAACCACATAATCCTTGCCCGCACTGTCTGCCTCCAGACATTTAAACAGGTTGGCGTTATAGCCTCCCGCAAGTCCGCGGTCACCGGCAACTACAACATAGCAGTATTTCTCACTGCTGGAATTCCTGGCATATATGGAGGTAAACTCTGTGTTTCCCTCCGCAATGTCCTGCAGTGTCCGGTGAAGCTCCTTGAAATAGGGGCGGCAGGTTTCTGCCCGTTCTTTTGCTTTACGCAGTTTGGAGGATGCTACAAGTTCCATTGCCTTGGTAATCTGCATGGTGCTCTGCACGCTCTTGATACGCAGCTTTACCGATTTCATGTTTGCAGCCATATATGCCCTCCTTCATCACTTTATTTCTCAGGTCTTGTATTCAGAAAATTCTCTGTATAATCATCAAGTACTTTACGAAGCTTCTCTTCCGCCTCAGCCTCCAGCTTACCTGTGGCGCGGATCTCCTGCATTACGGAAGCGCCTTCGGAGTCTGAGTCCAGATGGGTGTATAAGCCCGCTTCATACGCTTTGACGTCCTCTACAGCTACCTTTGACAGGATTCCCTTGGTGACCGCATACAGGATAGCCACCTGTTTCTCAACAGGAATCGGCGCATTCTGTCCCTGCTTCAGAACCTCCACAATACGGGCGCCCTGATCAAGACGCGCCTTGGTATCCGCGTCAAGATCGGAACCGAACTGCGCAAAGCTCTGGAGCTCACGGTACTGGGAGTAGATCAGCTTCAAAGTACCGGCAACCTTCTTCATTGCTTTGATCTGCGCATTTCCGCCAACTCGTGATACGGAGATACCCGGGTTTACCGCCGGCATAACGCCGGAATGGAACAATTCTGTCTCCAGGAAGATCTGTCCGTCTGTAATGGAAATAACATTGGTCGGAATATAAGCGGACACATCCCCTGCCTGCGTCTCGATAACGGGAAGTGCGGTCAGGGAACCGCCGCCATGCTCGTCGTCAAGCTTCGCCGCGCGCTCCAGAAGTCTGGAATGCAGATAGAAAACATCTCCCGGATATGCCTCACGTCCCGGCGGACGGCGGATCAGAAGGGAAAGTGCACGGTAAGCAACCGCATGCTTACTGAGATCATCATAGACGATCAGCACATGCTTTCCTTTATTCATAAAATATTCACCCATTGCGCATCCGGAATACGGGGCAATGTACTGCAGCGGGCTGGCTTCGGAAGCAGTCGCCGCAACAATAATGGTATAATCCATCGCGCCGCTCTTGGTAAGGTTCTCCACCAGGTTGGCAACAGTGGAACGTTTCTGGCCGATGGCAACATAAATACAGATGACATCCTGCCCTTTCTGGTTAATAATCGTATCGACAGCCAGAGTTGTCTTACCGGTCTGGCGGTCTCCGATAATCAATTCTCGCTGGCCGCGGCCGATCGGCACCATGGAGTCGATTGCCTTGATACCTGTCTGAAGCGGTTCGTTTACGGACCGTCTCTCACAGATTCCCGGCGCAGGGCTTTCAACCGCCCTGTACTCTTCTGTCACAATAGGTCCCGCGCCATCGATCGGCTGTCCCAATGCATTTACAACACGGCCGATCATAGCCTCGCCTACCGGAACAGATACGACCTTTCCGGTACGCTTTACGGTCTGGCCCTCACCGATATTTTCATCGGAGCCAAACAATACGATAGACACGCTGTTTTCTTCCAGGTTCTGCGCCATGCCGAAGCTGCCGTCCTCAAATTCCAGCAGCTCGCCCGCCATGCAGTTTACTAAACCGCTGGCTCTGGCAATACCGTCGCCTACCATTAAAACCGTACCTGTCTCATTCTGCTGAATCGCATTGTCATAATATTTGATCTGGCTGCGGATGACCTTGGATATTTCTTCAGGTTTTAATTGCATGTTTTCCTCCAGCAGCGCATTTACTGCGCTATTTATTCCGGGACGGATCTGTTCATCCCTCCATCCCCATCCTCTTTCATTTTATCGCCATAACCGCAGGCGTTTCAGTGTCCTGCAGTTACAATACCGTTTCTTTCATTTTGCGTGAAATGCCTGACAAACGGCTCTGCACCGTTCCGTCAAGCTGCCTGCCCTCAAGCTCTACCTTAAGTCCGGCTAAAACAGAAGCATCTATTTTCTGGATCAGCGATACCTGTTTCCCGCTGATCTTCTCCAAGCGGGCTTTTAACGCCGCCATCTGTGCCTCGCTCAGCGCAACCGCGCTTGTTACTACGGCTTCGGCGATATTATGGTCCACATTGTAACGCCGTTTAAATTCCTCACAGCAGCCGGCATATTCCGCCAAGATGTTCCTGTCACACAGCAATTTCAAAAAATTCACTAAATACCGCTCTGCCTGAGCCCCGAATGCAGCCTCTATAAGTCCGCCCCGCTCCGTTTTGGGAATGGACGGCTCAGACAGAAGCTTCAGATAATCCGGATTTTCCCTGAAAAGCTGACGGATTTCCATCATTTGCTCCATGATGGTCTCTGTGAGCTTTTCTTCGGCAGCAAGATCATACAAGCTGCCGCCATACAGTCTGGCAGTCTGCGTCATGATGCCTCACCTACATTCGCAATAAACTCGTCTATCAGTTTCGTATGGTCTTCTTCGCTGATTTCGCGTTCTACTACCTTACCGGCTATCTCAATGGCCATGCCGCCAATTTCATCTTTGATTTCATTGACTGCCTTGCGCTTTTCCTGAGCAATATCGTTTTCTGCCTTCGCCTTCATAGCCGCAGCCTGCTGTGAAGCCTCTTTAAGAATTTCTTCACTCTGGACGGAAGCGGTCTTCTGCGCCGTCACCAGAATTTCATTTGCTTTATTTTTGGCCTCCAGCATATTCTGCTCATACTCAGTCTTCATGGCGATCGCTTCATCCTTTGCCTGAATGGCGTCCTGAATTTCAGCGTCGGCCATAGCCTTACGCTTCTCCAGCATCTGGTTGATGGGCTTAAACAAAAAGCGCTTAATGAGATAAACCTGAATAAAAAGATTGCAAATCTGCGCAACGAAGTTCCATGGCACAATTCCGACTAATCCCTGTACATCCATGCCTGTAACCTCCTGTTCTTCATTTAGCGGCAATGATCTCTGCTGCTGCAGTTCCTATGCCGCACATGTATTCATTATCTTTATTTAACCCAGGAAATTCATGAACATACCAGGCGCAACGAAAATAAGAAGCAGGCCTGTTACGAAACCGTAAATACCTGTCGTCTCTGCGATCGCACAGCCAAGAAGCATGGTAGAGGTAACGTCGCCTTTGCATTCCGGCTGACGTCCGATGGCTTCCAGAGCCTTTGCCACCGCGTTACCTTCACCAATACCAGGGCCGATACCGGCGATCAGAGAGCATCCTGCACCGATTGCACATCCTGCTAACGCAATACCTTTTGCAAGTAATTGAAATTCCATAGTATAATCCTCCTGTAATGATTTAAATATAATGATTTAAATTTTCATTTGTAGCATAAACTACGCTAGAGTGTGTTTAAAGTTCTATTTCTGTATTCTTCAAACATGCTCTAGCTTTCCTCCGCCGCATTGGCAATATACATTACCGTCAGCATACAGAAGATAAATGCCTGCATAATTCCTGAAAACCAGTCAAAATAAACTGAAAGGATCGCAGGAATACCTACATCAAGAATCGGAATCTGTGACAGCACGTCGCCTACAATACCTGGCAGAAGACCAAACAGTGCAGAACTGGCGACTGCCAGCGCCGCGTAGATCAATCCGTTGATTACCACGCCCGAAAGAATATTTCCGAAATGACGGCATGCCATACTGACAGGCGTCGCCAGCTCGGAAAGAATATTAAACGGCGTCATGATCGCTATGGGAGTGGTAAATCCCTTCAGATAACCGCCAAAACCGCCGGTTTTGATCTTCTGTGCCGTGATCATGATAAATACTACAACTGCCCACGCTGCCTCTGTAGACAAATCCGCCGTAGGACTTCGAAGCCCCACAAGGCTGATCAGATTAGAAACAACGCTGGTCGCAAACAAGGCCGCCACAAATGGGATCATGTAGCGGAATTTTTCGCCCATGTTTCCGATAACAAATTTGTTGGCCGTCTCTACCAAAAGCTCGGCTACCGCCTGCCTCTTGGATATATTTTCTACCTTAAGGTCATGAGTCAGCCAGATACAAACCCCGGTAATCAAGAGCATAACGATCCAGCTTACGACCATAGTCTCACTGATTCTGAGTTCGCCCAGAATCGGGACGTCTATAGGCAGGGTAAATAATATCTTGGCCCCTGAAACATCTAATTCCATATACCTTTCCACCTCCTATCCGGCTGAATTATGTAAAACCTGGTGTAATTAGTCAGCCTTTTAATTACATTTATTCATGATTCCCATTAATTTGATGCCTATGCTTGGAAATAAAAGGGGAAGGATTCCCGCCGCAAACTGGAAACAGGGCGCCACTATAGCGACAACTACCCAGAGCATCTGGAGCAGCATCCGCTGGGAATAGCTTGCCTTCATCCTGCTGCGCGCGGCATCCTCATCGGTACTCGCCGCCACCTTCTGGACGGTAAGTCCCATCAGAAAAAAATTCAGCACCGCAATTGCCGCGCCTCCTATACCGCCCAAGATCACCGTATAATCAAACGGAACCTGCTGCGGCATTGCAAAGTGAAGTACCGCGAATGCGATCCACATCAGGACGACGCCTGCTGCTGTGCTGATACATACTCTCTTTGTTTCTTTTTTTACTGCTGGCTGAATATCGCCGAATAAACTGCTCATAACTGCCTCCGAATTACTTTGCTGCATTTTTACATTCTTACGAATTTAAATTCTTACGTATGTCTGTTAAATGAGATTCTGTTTTGCTTTTTCTCTTTTTTATTTTTATTTGTAACGGACAGGTAAAGCTTGTACGCTACCATCCCGGATCCTCCCATCCCAAAGAAAAAACCGGGAATATAAATCCATCCGCCAATTCCAAGATGTGCAGACAACCACCAGCACCCCGCCAGGCACAGAAGAAGAGGGGTAATAAAAGATAACCCAAACTGTGTCAGAAGGGTAATATTTTTTATGATATCCGTCCACTTTTTCATGCATTCACTCCTCTGTGCGCGTTTCCAACTCTATGCTCATTTTATCACGTTTATGGATGAATTTTACCATAAACGCCCTCAAAAAACAATGTTTTTGTCTAAAATGTTTATAAAATCTGTTACTGCTCACACCTGCGGTGTGAACCAATAGCAAACAGTAACCCAGTGTGTGTTTGTAAAGCAGACTATAGTTTATCATGCTACAAAAAGACCGTCTTTATACATTCTCTTTCTTTTGTCTAAAAGTATCACAAAAAACGGAATCCGGCCAAACTTCAATGCTCCCCTGTTTCCGGAACAAAAAGGCCGCCACACTGAAGCATCAGTATGACAGCCATGCCAATGTATTTTATTCCGTATGTAAACTTATCCCATATATTTCCATATGGAATCTTATTCCGTGTATAATCCTTCCATATGAAATCTCATTTCGTATGTGATCTTACACTACGTATGTAATCTTATTCCGCATATATGTAATCGCTGTACTCCGGATCATCCATATTGTCCCGGTCGATCCATACCGGATCGAAATATACAGCCTTTTCGATCTGAACCTTTGCTTTCTTTGGTGCTGTCGCCTGCAGGGCAGCCCAGACAGTCTCATAGCCGATCATCTTCGGGTTCTGAGAAACCACTCCGATCTCTTCTCCTGCTTCAATCGCCTCAAGCTGACGGCTTGTGGCGTCGACGCCTACCATGGCGATCTTCTGCTCCCGTTCCTCCTTTTCCATGTCCAGGTACATTTCAGCCACATCTGCGTTGGTACAGAACACACCGTCCAAAGTAGGATATTTTGCAAGAACCTCCTGCATAGCGGCTTCCATATCCTCCACCTGATCCTGATAAACGACCTCCACAACTTCAATATCCGTATAATTCGCAATATTTGCTAAAAAGCCTTCTGTTCTGTTTTTAGCGCTCTCGGTCTTTTCCTGAGCGGAAAATACCGCTACCTTTCCCATCTTACCGATAGCTCTTCCAAGACGGTATGCCGCCATCTCTCCCACCAGAGTATTATCCGTTCCCCGGAAAGCGCGGATCAGCTTGCGTTCACTTACATTGGAATCAAAAACAACAACGGGAATGCCGTTTTCCCTGGCGGATTCGATCTGCGCCTGACAGGAATCCATATCTCCGGCAGCCAGACAAAGCACGTCCGGATTCTCTGCAATGACCGCATCCAGTATATTGATCTGGTCGTCCACCTTCTGTTCATCGTCCGGGCCTTCAAAGGTTAGGGTGATCTTGTCATCCTTTTCGTATCCATAGGCTTCGTTTACAGCATCCACTGCCTCTTCCATGCCCTGATTTACAAGCTCCCAGAATTCTCCCTTGGTATTCTTGCTGACCACCGCAACCCTTGCTCCCGCCTGAATAGGAATAGAGGTATCGATTTCCGAACGCGTCTCCTTTTCTTCGTCCTCTTCTACTGACTCCGCTTCCGAATCGTCCTCGATTTCCTCCATCGTCTCGGCTTCTTCCTCTTCTTTGACCTCCGCAACCAAAGGCTCAATGACTTTCTCCACATCTTCTTTCCGGCATCCGGCAAGCAAGGTGATCGCTGCGAAAATACCTGCAGCCGCAACTGCTGCTTTCTTCATTTCCGTCTCTCCTCTTCCATTACATAATTCAGGACCCGCCCTCGAGCCCTAGATTTAACATGAATCTGTCACTTTTTTTACATTATACACTTTTTCCGGATTCCGTCCATAGATTTCATAGTTTTTTCATTTTTTTGTGATAAGTGCTGTATCATCAATCCCAAACGTCCCATTCTTTTCCTATTTCGTAGATAGTAGAGAACGACAAAGGGCCCAGAACCACGCCCCATCCTCCGTAGAGGAAGATTCCGGCGTACACGGAGATCAGAATGGCAACAGGCGAAACACCAAGCTTTCCTCCCAGAAGCCTTGGCTCCAGAAATTCCCGCAAAAGGCTGGTAACAATATCAAGAGCTACGCACCAAAGGGCAGACTTTGTCATCCCCCTGAACAGATAGATCACTGCCGCAGGATACAAAAAGGTTCCCGTCCCGATCAGCGGTAATGTATCCAAGGCTCCCAGAACAATTCCAATGATCAGGAAATATGGACTTTTCATCGCCCAGAAACCAAACGCACATACTGCTGCCACAAGCAGCATGATTACTGTCTGAGCCTTCAGGTAAGTAACTGTCGTCTTTTTCAGCCTCCGTACGACACGTCTGGTTCCCACAAGCCAGGAATAATCCCACACCTTTCTGCGCAGGTTTTCCAGATCTCCCATAAGAAGCACTGCTGTAATAAAAGTCACCACGACCCCTGAAGCGGTAAAAAGAATTCCCTTTACTGTAGAAAACAGACCGGTCAGAGTCTGAGCGCCCACTACAGAAGTCATCTGCTCCCGCAGATGTTTTGCCTGTGTTAAAACATACCGGCGGGTATCTGCCGAAGCAATCCCGGTGATCTCTTCAATGGTTCCGCAGCAATTATCCAGAAAAATACCGCACCACTTCTTCAGCACCGGAAAATTGGAAATTACTGTTTTTATCTGGGCAAATATCTCAGAAATCCCAAGATACAGCAAAAAACCAAGCGCACCGAAGATCCCAGCAAGAAGAACCGTCCCCACGAAGGTTTTTCTGATTTTAGTCTTTTTTTCGATTTTTACGGCGACAGGGTGCAGCCACGCCGCAAACATCCATGCCGCCAAAAAGGGAAGCGCAGCCGGAAGCAGCCAACGATATGCTGCAAACACTCCCACTGTAATTCCCGCGATCATTCCTCTTCTTTTCCATTCCATAGGCAATCTCTCACCACAACCGTATTTTATAAACCCATAATTGTAGTATGAGAGAATCCGCGTTTTTTATTCGTTTTCTTCTTTAATACGGAAGCCTTCAAAAGCCTCCCCTGAGGGATTGACGTGAAATTCCATTTTTTTCTTTGTTTTCGGGTGTACAAAGGAAAGCTCGCAGGAACATAACCCCAGCGCCATTCGCTTTTGTTCCTGGGCATTATATTTTCTGTCTCCAAGCAGGGGCATTCCCGCATGGGCCATCTGGACACGGATCTGATGATGCCTGCCTGTTTCCAGAATGATTTCCACCAGATATCGGTTCTCTGCCCCGGCTCCCGCGCCGTCCGCGCTGATATCTGTTTTCTGCAGAACCCTGTAAAACAGCCGGGCCTTTTTTCCTCCCGGCGTTCCCGGCTGCACCACAAAAGAGGTATTGGTTTTTCCATTCTTTTTCAGATAATCCTCCAGAACACCTTCTTCTTTTTCCGGTTTCCCTTCTGTTACAGCAAGATATTTCTTGCACATTTCCCCCTTTGACATTTGCCGTGAAAGCTCCCGGGCTGCCAACGGCGTTTTGGCAAAAACAAGGACTCCTTCCACCGGCTGATCCAGACGATGGACAATCCCAAGATAAATTTCCCCTCCCGGTTTCTTCTTTGCCAGGTAATTTTTCAGGCCGCACTCCATATCCATAACTCCAAAGCCTGCATTCTGCACCGCGATCCCTGACGGCTTATGACACACCAGAATCTGCCCGTCTTCATAAATAATCGTATCCTCTGCTCTAAAATTCCGCATAAAAAATCTCTCCTTCTATATCGGAGAGTATAACTTAATTTTCATTTACATACAAGACGGTCATCACTTTTTACTTTTAAAAAATGATGACCGTCTTAAAATTCTTCGTTATTCAATTTTATCTTCCTCTTATATCTATTTTTTATCTATATGCTTTTGCAATTTCTTGTTACGATTGCTATTCAATTTTATCTATATGAATCTATTTCTTTTATATATTCACATATCTATAATTATTTCCTGCTCATAAACGATATGATTCAAGTATCACTCGATTTATTTAGAAAGTTAATAGATTTTGAATTATAATTTCACGGGATTATAATTCTGTTTTTTTGAAGAAATAACGGATATACTTTTTCTTTTTTATTATTTATATAAACAATCTCCAACTTAACTTCTTAAATTAAAAACCATCTATTTCCGGTATACTACTTTTTTCACTTCTTTAATCTTTACCCACTTTCAAATTTTCAAATAATTACCGGTTATTCGCCTTATATTTAAAACTTTTATAATCATGGTTTCTTAAATAGTGTAAGAAAAGTAATTTTGAAAAAGTTCTTTGTATATTTCTTCTTGTGTAATATCTATTGTAAGAAGATATTCTTCTGATGCAAAGCTTCAATTCATATCCTAATGTTTCTAATATGGATTTCAAAATATCCTGCTTATCTGTCTTCAAAATTTTCAGGAACTCTTCTTCCTGACAAACTTCTGAGATAAGGGGTTATATTCTTTTTGATAATGTTTCTTTACACATTTCAAAAATCTTTGTATCAGGTTCGTGACAGTTATTCAATATGAGTAATCGTTTCTATATACCTTGGATACGATTTCTGTTTTCTCTTTTGAGATATTGATCTTTACGGATGTTTATGTATCAGGTCTTTCTTGCAGGAAACACGATTCCTGTCACTAATCTCATATTGATGATGTTTGAACTACTTTCCCACTGGAATCACCTCTTTCTTTTATTTTTGTTTGCTTTGTTTTATTTGATGGATTTATCATACCACCAGTCTTCCGATTTGTCAACACTTTTTTTGATATTTTTTAAAATAAATTATTTATTCTCTGTATAAATATTTTAAAGTTGCTATTTATTTACGTTTTTTCATTAATTTCTGACAACTATGTCAATTCTGCAAAGCCAAACGCTCCGCTGCAAGCCTTTATTTGTTCTGGCTGACTGGCGGTTGTTCATGATTTTTAATCTGCGTTTTAACCATGTTGCTGAATCAATCACGCCCTCATGAGGTGCTAAAACAACATCTCTGTCCACCAGATCATACTGTTTCTTCTTTTTCTTATCCCCGTTACAGCCTTTGTAGAGGAAAATACCATTCGTCCCAATATAGTCAGACGCCGGATTCACCAAATTAGAACCCTGACTTTCAAAGAAGTTGTAAACGTCTATATCCGCCTTAACATACACCGGATTGCGCACAATTTCACTGATTCTCGCCGTACACTATGCAGCTCCACGCTTTTGGGTAAATCCTCTGTTTAAAAGCTCTCGCATGACTGCTCCCAGCGTCATATCCGGTTCCGAATAAAGCCGGTAAATCAGTTTGATCTGCTCCATTTCCACTGGCTCCGGTACAAAACGTGATGTGTGAATCCCGTTAATAATGGCATCTTCCAACTGGAATCCATAAGGAACACGCCCACCCATGTAATAGCCTTTCTGGCTCTTGGTATAATACGCATCTGCGACACGCTTCTGAATGGTTTCCCTTTCAAGCTGCGCAAATACAATACTGATATTGAGCATTGCATTACCGATTGGCGTGGACGTATCAAACTTCTCCGTAGAGGATACAAATTCTACATGGTGTTCCTGAAAAATTTCCATCATGTTGGAAAAATCAAGAATAGACCGGCTGATTCTGTCCAGTTTATAGACGATTACACGTTTTATCTTTCCGGCTCTGATATCCTGCATCATTTGCATAAATGCCGGACGGTTGGTATTTTTTCCGCTAAAACCTTTGTCAATGTACGTTTCATAATCACCGCCGCGAGTTTCATACTTACAAAACTCAAGCTGGTTCTCAATGGAAATACTATCCTGCTTATCAAGTGACTGTCTTGCGTATAGCGCATCTATCGGATACATCATCATACATACCTCCCTACGATGTGTAGACAGTCACCCTCCACTTATTTTCAGTATATCACGAACATGGCACATGGGAAAGAGAATATTGGATGCTTTTACGGATACTTTTTAAATATCTGATAAAGCTCCCTGCGCATATCCCGTCTCATTTTTGCCGCTGTGTCACTGGAATACTGTGGATGTTTACTGATTACACGAAATTGCATTTTGTCAACATGAATCTCTTTTGTTGGGCTGCTTTCCATTAACTGGTTCATAAAATCCCCCTAAACATCTTATTTCTGGTAAAATTTGTCCTATACCTGTTTTTTCAAGACAGTTTTCCTTGTCTGCCGAGTCTGCGTTTTCTTAGGCAAATGCTCTTACACATTCCTCTTAAACAAATTGCTTAACCCGCCGTTGAATGCCGGGCCACCCCAGGGAGTTTCACCCATTAGATGTGAGTGTCATTATATGATTACCGCCGATCACGCTCGCTCTGATTGTCAAAGTTCATGCGGCGGTTTCTTGAAAAAATCTACTATATCAGCTATAATTTTCTGGAAGTCCTGCCGCAGTTTTATCATACAAAAGCGGAACCTTTTTCTGAATGGCAGCGACTTGGCATAGAATTGGCACAAAAGGACGGATTGAATTTGAGAGACAGATTGGATTTTTCTTCCATATCAAAAACCATACTGGAAAACCGCAAGATTAACGCAATGTCACAGGTGGAATACTATTTCTGCCTGTTTCGGTATGCTTTTGAGCAGACGAATCTGGCGGTAACTGTGCCGGAAGAATCCGAGGTAAGCAAAATTATCAGCGGTCAGAGAAATGTATCGAAAGATATTATTTATTTGTACCAGACGGTTATCGGCGTAACAGAATTGGAAAACGCAATCCGCAAAATACTGAATGATGTATCTGATTCCGACTATGTGAAAGAGCAGATTTACCGTATTTTATGGAATGACAGCAGCATATCACAGACGAAAAAGCAGGAACTATCGGCTCGTTATAACCATGCTGCCGCATTTCTTTCAGATGTTTTGTTATTTGCACTGTCCCGGAATTTTCTTCCGAGAAATAAAAAAACAGCCGGTTCGGAGCTGATTCTATCAGATTACCTTCTGGATACCCGTTTACCTTCTGTAACCCGTACTTTTGTCGGGCGGGAAAAAGAATTGCAGGAAATTCACGAAGCACTGCAGCAGGAACACAGCATTTTCTGGAAGGCATCGGCGGAATCGGAAAATCTGAACTGGCAAAATGTTATGCAAAACGCTATGGAAAATATTATTCTAACGTGCTGTATTTGCGGTATCATGAGAATCTGTACCGCACTATTTTAGAAATGGATTTTATAGATGATTCAATGGAAATGTCCGATGATGAGCGTTTCCGCAATCATTATCGTTTTTTCAAGTGTCTGGACAACAAAACCCTTGTGATCCTTGATAATTTTAATTCTGTGCCAGAGGAAGATTCTCTTTTCCATGCTTTTTTATCTATGCACTTTCAAGTATTGGTCACAACCAGAAGCCATATTGAAGAAGTGCCTTGCTATGCTGTGAATGAAATTGAGGATATAGGGGATTTAAAACAGCTCTTCTTTGCTTATGCGCCGGATGCGCAGAAGGAACCGGAGATAATAGAAGAAATTATAGAGGAAATTTATCGTCATACGCTGACTGTGGAATTATCGTCAAAAACCTTAAAGGCTTCCGGTATGAGTGGGAAAGATTTCTTACAGGCATTGCGGACAGAAGGATTAAGCATCTCCAATCCCAATAAGGTAATTCTCACTAAGGACAATCTGTCTCAAAAGCAGAGACTTTACCAGCATATACAGACCTTATTCCAAATACGGGGATTATCGCAGGGTGCGTTGGATACCCTTAGAAATATGGTTTTCATGCCGCAAAATGGTATCTCGAAGATACTTTTTCATACGTGGCAAGGGAAATCTGACTGGAATATCACAAATGACTTGATCGAATATGGATGGATACAGGAAGATACTGTGCATAACCAGATTATGCTTCATCCATATCTGCATGAGGTTTTACTGGTAGAAACAGCCCCTTCCATCTGGTCAATTCCTGCTTTCAGTTCGGCGGCATACTTCCGGTTCAGTCTTAAAAAAGTCGTCCGTTCTTCCTCCGTCCAGCCCCGGAATATCCTGTCCTCCACATCCACGATCTTCTGGACCGTTTCTTCCAGATACTTTTCTCCCTTTTCCGTCAGGAACACACAGGTATTCCGTCCTTCCCCGCTTTTCAGATACAGCAGTTCCTTTTTCTCAAACCGCCGGATAATCGTGTTCACGGTTGATCGTGTCATTCCCGTATTCTTGTACAATAAGCTCTGGTAGCAGCCGCTCCCTTCATAGCTGAGTACATAAAGTACGTTCATCTCCGCTTCCGAAATCCCAAGTTTCAGCGCCGCTTCATGATAGCAGCCGTTAATTGCCCCGTCAACAATGTTAAATTCCTTCATATCCGCTCCTTGCATTTTAAAACAGGCATCTGCGCCATATGTACGTCCAAGTACATTATATGTACGTTGGCGTACATTGTCAATAGTTTTTTATGCAGTTTCATAACCCCGGATTCTCCCTTGCGATCACAGGCAGCATTTTTATACACTGTCTTGCCGTAATCGGCTTAACATCCGTTATATGTTTCAAATATAGCTAATAAGGCTACGCAATGGCATAGACAAAATAACATTTTTATCATCTGCATCTGAAGACTCTTCACTTGCAAATAGCTTTTCCAAATTCTGCAACTCCTCCTCTATGGCTTTCTTGCCAGATGAACTTTTAAGAATTTCTCCTAATGTAGAATTTCTTGTAAATACCTGTGGGCACTCCGTTGTAGATTCAACTATAATATCGGACCACAAGACAATATCTCTAGACGATTTTCCAATGAAGATTCGATATTTTCCTTCCGGAACATACCAGGCATGAATTTCTGTATTCCAATATGCAAACGCTCTTTTATTCAGAACAATTCTGACAGTTTTCTTTTCTCCCGGATTTAAAGTAATTTTTTCAAATGCCCGCAGTTCTTTTACAGGACGTATAATATCCGGTTCCATGGCAGAAACATATATCTGTACAACCTCTTTTCCTAGTCTTTTTCCTATATTTTTTACATCCACACTTACTTGCAGACAATCGGTATCTTTCAATTTATCCGAAGAGAGTTTCAAATTAGAGTATGCAAACTCTGTATAGGAAAGCCCATGTCCAAAAGGAAAAAGAACTTCTATATTCTTTGCGTCATAATATCTGTAGCCTGTCAAAATTCCTTCTCGGTATAACGTCATATTTCCATCTTTTCCGTAATAAGGCCACGTAGGATTGTCTTCTAGTCTTATAGGAAATGTTTCCGCAAGTTTTCCACTGGGATTTATCATTCCAAACAAAATTTTGTACTGCGCTTCTCCCACAGCCTGACCGCCCAGATAGCTCTCCAGCACTGCTGAAACACTGTTGATCCATGGCATCTCAACCGGAGAACCATTGTGCAGCACTACCGCCACATTTTTCTGCACAGCACAGATAGCCTCAATCAAATCATTCTGACATTTAGGTAACTTCATATGCAATCTATCGTATCCTTCTGATTCAAAGCGTTCCGGAAGACCTGCAAAAATAACTGCTGCCTCCGCTTTTTGTGCTGTTTCCAAAGCCTCTTCCCATTTGGAAATATCCACTTTTTCATCACCATCTGTAAATCCCTGAGCATATGAAATATTGGAATTCCCCATGCCTGCCTGCAATGCAGATGTTACTTTGCTGCTGTTGATATGAGAACTTCCGCCACCCTGATATCTTGGATTAGAGGCATAACATCCAATAAACGCTATTTTTTTATTCGGCGACAAAGGCAACATTCCGTTATTCTTTAAAAGTATCATACTTTCCTCTGCTACCCGCTGAGCTATCCTGTGATCTTCTTCTCTATCAAATACAGCATTTTCATCTTTATTATCCCAATATTTGTATATATTTGCCAAAATACGTGTACAAGCTTGATTCAGAATATTTTCTTCTAACTCTCCATTCTTTACAGCATCTATAATCTTCTGATCATTCACGCCTCCTGATGATGGCATCTCCAGTTCCATACCTGCTTTTAATGCTTCTACCCGATCATTTACAGCTCCCCAGTCGCTGACTGTAAAGCCCTGAAATCCCCACTCTTTCCTTAAAACACCTGTGAGATACTCCTTGTTCTCTGTTGCAAATATGTCATTCACACGATTGTAAGATGCCATAACCGTCCATGGTTTTGATTCTTTTATGGCTTTTTCAAAGGATGCCAGATAAATTTCCCTTAAAGTCCGTTCTTCAATAATAGAATTTCCAGTCATTCGGAGATGCTCCTGATTATTCGCAAGGAAGTGCTTTGGGCTGGTTCCCACGTTTTTGCTCTGGACTCCTTTTATATAAGCTGCAGCCATTTCCGAGGATACCAGTGGATCCTCGGAATAATATTCAAAGTTTCTGCCACACAGAGGGGATCTTTTGATATTCATGGATGGACCAAGGACAACGCCGATTTTTTCTGCCTGGCATTCATTTCCAATCGTTTCCCCTAATGTTTCTGCCAATTCTCTGTCAAAAGATGAAGCAATAAGGCAACCCGCAGGGAAACAAACTGCCGGAATACTGGCTCCAGTTCCCAGATGATCACCGCCAGTTTCCTGCTTTCGAATCCCATGAGGTCCATCGGAAAGCATCACAGATGGTATTCCCAAACGTTCCACGCCCTTTGTATGCCAGAAATCTTGCCCGGAACACATTCCTGCCTTTTCTTCCAATGTCATTTGCAATACAATATTTTCTATCTCTTTCTGATCCCTTATCCTGGGTACTCGTGTCTGAGCTTCCATTTCCTACATCCCCTTTTCTTTTTTCAACCTTTCAATTCCTTTTTCCACATCCAGTTTATAATATACTACTAACATAATAATTCCAATTACTACAGGCAAACCATAAAAGAAAGCCGCCATTCCATTCACAGCCCGTTCACTTTGCACTGTGGCGCTTGCGGAATAGCCTATTGCAGCCAAAATCCATCCCGGCATCGCGCTTCCAATACCTGCGGCCAATTTATATCCGATTGATGCACTGGAATAAAGAATCCCCTCTAATCGTTTTCCTGTCTGGATTCTGGAATATTCCACAACACTTGGAAGGATTGCCATAGTACTTGGCATCAACGCTCCCATAGGTACAAATCTGAGACAGAACAGAACATAAAATACAGTTGTATTTCCACTCATTCCCGCCGGAATCGCCGCAACGCTTAAAATCAACATAATCAGTGAGCTTATAAGATTTACTTTATATACACTAAACTTCCTTACCAATGCCGGAGATACAAATAAAAGCGGAATAATAGCAAACATATATACCGCACTCAGAGAAGAATATATGTTGATATCCCCGAGATTAATCTGACAGAAATAGAGTAAAAGTCCTGTACTTCCGGTAATTACAAGATTGTTAAACAAGTTGAATAAAATTGCCCATCCATAATACGGATTTTTCACCGCGCTTTTCAGGTTTTCTTTGAAAGAAGCAACCTCCTCTTCCGGCGTTTCTTCAACTCCCAATTCTTCAGATGAAAGTTCTTTAACTGTAAGCATGCTAATAATTAGCAAAATCACGCCAACAGTTGTATAAATAATCATTGTGATCCGCCATGCAGCAATATCATTTCCAAGTGCCTTAACCAGACCCAGTGTTCCCGCATTGATCAAAATATTTACAAGCATCACAATTACATATCCGATAGAATTCATTTTTACAACCTCTGCACTGCTTGTGGTAACAAGAGCAAACATAGAATTATAAGCAAGATTCGTCATAGTATAGAAGACTGCATTGTATAACACATAAAAAAGAAAGAAGAACGCATATGGCACCCATCCGCCGCTATTCGGAAGGAAGAACAGAAGAATACCTGTAATCCCCAGTGGAATCGCACCTCTAAGTACCCATGGTTTTGCTTTTCCCATCGGATGAGAACATCGATCCATAATATTTCCGAAAATAATATCAGACACACCGTCAAAAAGCTTTGCCATTAGCATTAACGTTCCGATAATTCCCACATCAAGCCCCATATAAAATGACGAATAGAAAAATATGATAAAACTTGATATAAAATTTGTGGGCATAGCCATACCCACATTTCCGCCTGTGAACGTAAAATACTGCCATGTTTTTAAGTATCTCTTTTCTTTCATATTTTTTTCCTCCTGCAAAATTAGACTTTTTTGAAATTCCGTTCCTCTTAACTCTTCTTATAGCGGCCTGGTACCTCCGCAATAACGCTTGTAAGTATCCCGTATCTCTGTTACAATTAAGTTACCATACAAACTATCATAATGGTAGATTTTTACTTGCATAGTTTTATTCCAATCTTGCAAATGGGGGTTGTTATTTATGATATACAAAACAAAATTTTTGGAAGAAGAGATGGCAGATGCTATAAGTTCCAACGACATTGCAGCATTAGACAGACAAATGCACAGAAATTCTCAGTTTTTATATGACACAGTTATGCGACAGCATTTCCCGGCTTTGTATGCAGACATGACTCATCATGATCTTTCCTGTGATCTGTCCGACAGTCGGCTTCTTTTTGTTCATTCCTTCAGTATGATTTCAAATTTTGCAAGACGCAACTGTATCTTTCTTCAACTATTAAACGAAGCAGTCGGTGGAAAAAAATATTTTACCACACGAAAAAATATGGCTTCTTTTTTGATTCTTCAAACATTGGAAGGCGGTGGAAAACTCACTTACCAAAATAAGACGTACCGTCTGACTCCTGGACGCGTGTTTATAATTGATTGTCGTCTTTTACATGATTATAGAACTGAAGGAGATTTTTGGAAGATGCGTTCTGTCCATTTTGATGGAGTAAGCGTTCCAGGACTGTTCCGACACATATTATCTACTGGTTCGTGCTGTTTTTATTTTGACCCTGATTCTCATTTTGACGCGTTAATGAACCAGTTGTTTGACATTAATATGCATACCTCCAGAGACATAGAACTGATGAATAATAGTCTTATGATTCAAATTGTCACAGAATTGTTGCTAAAATCATCAGATGAATACAAAGAGAACTCCATTCCTCCAGATATTCTTCGGATCAAAGATTTTCTTTCGGAAAACTGTTGTTCAGAAATTACACTGGAAGCTCTTAGCAGGCATTTCGGATTCAGCCAGTCCTATCTTTGTCATGAGTTTAAAAAAAATATGAATTGCACCATTGGAGAATATATCGTGCAGGAACGGCTTTCCATTGCAAAGGATAAACTAATCTATACAAATGATACCCTGACAGAGATTGCAGCCTCTGTAGGGTATCCGAATCCAAGCAATTTCGGCAAAATGTTTTTAAAGCACTGCGGAATTTCGCCGAACAAATATCGAAAAGCTATCCGGGCAAAGCAAGAGGATTATATTCATGCTCGCTATGAAGAATCCTTCTCCTAACCGTTTTCTTATATATCCTGCACTTTAAAATGATAACTTCCGCTTCCTGTCATATGTGTACTTCCATCGGGCAGGACAGCGGTTGCTTTTGTTCCTACCGGGACACATATATCCATAAAGAAACATCCGTTTTCTTTTTTCCACTCGCAGGAAGCAATACCATATGGCGTCCTATATGATCTTTTTGCATACTTTATGTTCTGATCCGGTTGTGGTCGGAAAAGAATTTCCTTATAACCTGGCGACAGCATGGTAATTCCTCCGATATTTTCAAAAATCCAGTCATCTACCGTACCGTAAGCATAATGATTAAAACTTAGTTTCAACGGCTGCATGTCCTCATCGAATGAATACCAGCTTTCCCATATCGTTGTTGCTCCATGTTCTACCTCGTACATCCATGACGGTGCTTTTTTCTGACGTAGAACTCTATATGCCAGATCGTTGCGTCCAATTTTTTCCAATGCCGGAAGCAGATAAGGTGTGGCAAGAAATCCGGTATCCAAGCAATAATTGTTTTTCTCCAGTGATGCCGTTAGTCTCAATGCAACATTTTCTTTTAGCCTCTGTGGTACAAGATCAAAATATAGAAGAAGTACATAGGCGCCCATATAGTCCGGTATCCTTTCTCCATTCTCTCCGATAAGACCTTGCTGAATCGCCTTTTTCATTTTGCTTTCTAAATCATTGTAATAAACATAATCTGCATTTTCCTTAAGGAGTTTTGCCGTCTGCGCCATCAGACGAACGGTATTCCATCCAAAAATCGGAGCTGTATAGACAGAAGTGGTTTCACATATCTTAAACGGATTTCCATCCAGATTATACCCCTCTTTTGACTGGCTTGGAATCAGCCATTCTCCAAAGTGAAATCCGGTATTCCACAGATATTGTTCAATTTCATCTGGAAGCGAGCTTCCCTCCCTTCGTTCTTTTGCATTTTTCACTACATAATCTGTCCAACACTTCATGGATAAATATTGCCTTTTTAAAATTGCTATATTTCCTGTACGTTCATATATCGTATATGGCACGATTACTGCCGCATCTCCCCAACCAGCGCTGGCGCTTTCTCCATCAGGACTGTTCGGATACAGCGCTTTAATCATTGCTCCCCTCTGTGGATACGCGCCATCATAAGGTACCGTCATAGGGATCTCTCCGTATTTTCCCTGATCACACCGAAGATTATCGAGCCATCTTGTTAAAAATGCTGTGACATCCTCATTTTCCAGTGCTGTTCTGCAGTACATGGCAATATCACCCGTCCATCCCGCTTTTTCGCGCTGCGGACAGTCTGTCGGGACAGACAACATATTCGTTGTCTGAGACCATCTTGTATTTTCGTACAACCGATTGATTTTTTCATCCGAACAGATAAAGCTTCCTGTATTTTCTTTTTGGCTGGACAGACATACCGCTAAAAAATTTTGGATATTTATATCTTTCGGATTAATTCCTGTGACTTTCACATAGCGAAAACCATAGAATGCAAAATGCCCTTCATAATGAGAAGGAATTCCATTACAAATATAAACTTCCCTTTGGCACTGCCCGTTTTCTGTATTAGTAAAAAGAGTATCAAAGCAATTACCCTCTTTATCCAATACTTCAAAATATTCCAACCCGACTTTAGTTCCTTCTGACTGACAGATGTCCATTCGTATTCTTCCTGCAATCACTTGTCCAAAATCAAGAATTGTCTCTCCATTTAGCGATATCAGTTTTTCCTTCACAGGCAGCACAGAATATGGCATGACCGGAGCATCTGTTTGGCAGACAAGATTGTCCATATCATACGGTTTTATCACTACTGATTTCCACTCAGAACCTATGTCATATCCCGGGCTATCCCATCCTGTTTTTTCAACTCTTGCATCATAGAGTTCCCCTGTAAAAAGATAGGAAGAAAGCACAGGACTTAGCGCCGATTTCTCTGTACCATCCGTCACGATCAGTTCTGTACTTCCATCAGCATAGCGGACCAAGAGCTGAAACAGGATTGCAGCCTCATCAGAAGCACTCTTGTCTATTTTGTTTCGTTCCGGATACCAGCCAGACCCGACGTGCATTCCAATTACATTCTCTCCTTTTCGCAGTTTTTTCGTAACATCATAAACCTGATAGCACAAATATTTGTCATAAGATGTATGTTCCGGAGCAAATTCCCTCTCATCCGCCCGCTTTCCGTTAATACTAAGCTGATACAATCCGTGACAGGTGGCATATATACGAGCCATTTGCACCTTTTTACTCAAATGAATTTTCTTGCGAAATAAAACAGCTCTCTGCTGATTTCCAAATCCATCTGCTCGCTCTTTTAATGGAAACGGAGAAGCCACCCATATTGATTTCCATTCATTTTTTTCAAAAATAGCTGTCTCAAAAGAAGATTTCTCTCTTGCCACATTTCCTTTATTATCTCTGCATTTCACAGTCCATAAATAATTGTAGCAACTTTTTAATTTTCTTCCTTCATATTCGATACACAGACTGGCTTCACTGTTTACAACACCGCTGTCCCAGTATATTTCTCCGCTTTCATCCATAACTGTAATCTGGTAATCCGTTTGGCAGACGTCCTTATCCTCACTCTCCATGATCCACGAAAAGAATGGCTTCCTCTCTCCGATATATGGTCTGTCTACAGCATTTACACGTAAATTCGTCAACCGCATAGTTTCTTCCTCCTGAATCACTGTTTTTTTCATATACATAAAATATCAGAAGGCTTTAATTTTGAATATATGCTGACTTGCTTAAAACTATTTCAATCTTGCAGGAATCACCAAGACGCTTGTATAACGCTATTGTCTTGGTTTCTCACATTTCCCGCAGTCAGAACAACCATTGCATATCAGACGACTTCCGCATTTTTCGCAATTCTGCCGATAATGCGGCACATATAGATTTTCTTTCGGAATATCCATCCCAAAACCATCTGCCAGCTTCCATCTGATCGGCTTTCCGACATAGCCCATGCCGGATTTATATGCCATCTCACTTTGAACCTGCTTTTTAGGCAAATGATACCTTTTCCCGTCTTTGATAAACACGCTCCCCGTTTCAATAAAGCAAAACGTAATATTGTACGCAACGCACTCTGAGCGCAGGCTTTTTACCCAGTCAAAATCACACGGCCTTGCACCGTCATAATTTTCGCCGCCGCAGATCACCTGCTCAATCTGACCGCTTTTCAGATATTTTTCAATGCTGACCGGCCCGATGAACAGAGCTCACATAATCCCTTTATGCTTGAATGGCAGAGAGAGCAAAATTGGGATGCGCTCATCAGCCCTCCGCTGATTCTCACAGGTAACGTTGAGCATAATATTTTCCCAGCCTTCGCCCCAGTCCTCCGGCAGACAATCCTTTACCCTCTGTGGCCTTTTCGTCAGCAGGAAAAATTTCACATCCGGGCGCTGGCGCATGATCTCCCATGCTTCCTCACGCCACCCGTCAGCTTCTTCCAAAAAGAAATCGGAGGTCATACAAACGCGGATCAGTTCACCGCTTTGGATTTTATAAGAGCCATTCCTGTTCTTTTGCAGAGGATACGAAACCCCGCTTTTGTCCGGTAAATATCAGCACCATTGCGATCCCTCATACCGTCAAGGAAATACATATAACAATGCTGACAGCCCTCGCTGCATTTTACACAGCCATGCCAGGGATTCCATATATCATACACAGGATACCTCCTGCTCACGCAGTTTTGATAATGCGCTTCCTATATCGCTGTCAATACAGATTGACTTCTTTTCTATCTCATGTGGGCAAACGGCTTCTCCGTAATTGATGCAGGCATAAACCGCCCGTGGATTTTCCGCCGTCATTCTCCAAAATGGATATTTGATAATTCCCGGAGTGTTATATCCCACACCAAGCTCCAGAAACAAGATACGCATATTCTGATGCCTGCGGAGAAAAAGCTGATACCGCTCTGCCGCCTCATGCCAGCCCTCATCCTCCACGAATTTATCATCCGAGCGAAGATTCATGGTCAGCGGCTTTCCGCAATGCGGGCAGACCGGAAGAAGTTCTGTGGGAATCCGCATCTCTTTCTGCTGTTCCATCATGTTTCGGATAATTTCTTCATTCTCAAAGGCTTCCTGACAGCAGGGTTCGCTGCACTGGAACAGGCCATAATCTCCCTGCGTGTAAAACAGCCGCTTTTTATCAAATCCAGCTTTCTGGAAGCAGTGATCCACATTGGTCGTGATAACAAAATAGTCTTTGTCTTTCACAAGTTCAAACAGGTTGTCATACACCGGCTTCGGTGCATCCATATAACGGTTGACATAGATGTACCGGCTCCAATACGCCCAGTGTTCCTCCGGCGTATCATACGGGTAAAAGCCGCCGGAATACATATCATGAAATACGTACTTTGCTTCAAAATCGGAAAAATACTGTTTGAACCGCTCCCCATTATAGACAAACCCTGCGGATGTGGATAATCCCGCTCCGGCTCCGATGACAACCGCATCCGCCTGTGCCAGTCCCTTTTTCAGCCGTTCAAGCTGCTCCGAGAAGTTTTTTGTAGATTTTGTAATCCTCATCTTTGAAAACATTGAAAATCACCTCCATATTGGTATGCGTCTCCTGCCGGTATTCCTTTACCGTCTGAACAGCAATCTTTGCCGCTTTGTCATTGGGGAAATGAAACTCACCCGTGGAAATACAGCAGAACGCAATGCTTGTTACGTTATGTTTCTCTGCCAGTTCCAAACAGGAGCGGTAGCAGGACGCCAGCAGTTCCTGGTCTTTTTTCGTCAGCCAGCCCTGCACTACAGGCCCGACCGTATGCAGGACATAGCGGCAGGGCAGATTATAAGCTGGCGTGATTTTTGCTGCACCCGTTGATTCCTCATGCCCCTGCTTCTTCATCAGCGCCGCACAAGCCGCCCGAAGCTGCACCCCTGAAAAGGTATGGATCGCATTGTCGATGCAGCCGTGGCAGGGACAGAAGCAGCCCAACATCTGGCTGTTCGCCGCATTAACAATCGCATCACAGGCAAGCGTTGTAATATCTCCCCGCCAGAGATAAATACCTTCCTGCACAGGAGACAGACTGGAAAGCTCCGTAATTCCTTTGCACCGGAGTTCTTCCTGCAAATAGGCATCCTGCACCTCTAAAAATTCATTGCTGACCGGCTCCGGCATACGGATATTCAAGAGGGAACGCAGCAGCCTCTTTTGTTCCGGTTCCCCTTCCGGTATTTCTATATTGTGATACCTCGACTGCTCTGAGAACAGTTCTTTGATTAAAAATAATCTTCGCTCTGACTGATTCATGTAACCGCCTCCTTACTGCTCCGGAACCTCATTGAAAAAGCAGGTTTCCTCAAGCGGCTTCCTATGGCACCCCAGCTTTGTATTCGGTACAAAATCTTCTGCCGGATAGCCAATATAGAGCATACATACAGGCTGCCAGCTTTCGGGCAGATGAAGCAGTTCCCTCGCTTTTTCCTCGTCAAAGTAGCTGATCCACACACTTCCCAAGTCAAGGCTTGCCGCCTCCAGCATCATGTGGGTGGCAACAATCGTTGCGTCCGTAGCGCCGCTGCTTTTGCCGCTTTGCGGATGTGTCCAGCAGGCAGTCTTATCGTAGGTCACAAACAGAACAAGGGGAGCGCCATAGTAGAAATTGAGCTTTTTATGCTTCTTGTCATCACATTCCTCTGCCAGATCCACATACTTCTGATCGTAACCAAAGGAACAAAATTCTTTTACTTTTTCCAGACTTTCCGGCGTATTCAGCACCAGGATTCTCTGCGGCTGTCCATTGACTGCCGTAGGCGACCACCTTCCGGCCTCCAGAATTTTCTGTACTTTTTCTTCCTCCACCGGCGTCTGTGCAAACTTCCGCACCGTGATGCGCTTTTTGGAAATCTCCATAAAATCCATAGAACAGCCCTCCTATCGTCTGTCTGTATAACGGTGGATTTTTCTCCCCCTGTCCTTTTGTACGCCCCTCGCATACCGGATTTCAGGGTAGCCAAATCCAACGATCAGTTTCATATAATGATCTTTCGGTATATCCAGCATTTCTCTGGCCTCCGGAGCGAGTTCCTCCAACACCTCCGCCGGATAACTCATAATCACCGTTCCAAGTCCAAAGGCATTTGCAATCAGCTCGAAATATGCGGTGGCAAGGTTGCAGTTGACTTTGGAATCCTCCGCCCATTTCCCCGCGCACTTTTCATGAGCGATAAACAGGTGCGGCGCACCGCAGAACAGCAGGTCATCCTTCCTCACAGTCTGTTCTGACTGCTTCATTTTCCCGTAATAAAAGTCGCTGAAGCTGTGCGTATAAATATGCTTTTTCGCGTCCGCTTCCATTTTTCCATAGGCAGACTGCCAGATTTCCCTGACACGCTCCTTATCATCAACAACCGTGTATTCCACATTGCAGGAATTTCCCCCTGTCGGAGCAGCCGACATTGCCTCTAAAATCCTGCTGATAACCTGCGGGTCTACATTTTTGTCCAAGTACCGGCGGCAGGAACGGCGGTTTTCAATGAGACGCTCCATATAGCTTCCCATCTCCGGCGGGGGAGGCGGAAGAGAGTCCTCCGGCTTTTTATCAAAAATGGAGATTGCACCCTGGGGACATACCGCAAGGCAATGCTGGCACTTCCAACAGCCGCGCCATCCAAAGCGCTCAAACTCCTGCATTTCCGGGTATCCGTCTTTTCCAAAGCGGAGTACCATGCCGGAACAGGTATTGATACAGTTTCCGCATTTGATACATTTCTCCTTATCCAGGCTGAAATGTGTTTTCTGTTCTGCTCCCATAAGACATCCTCCTTCCGGTTCATTCTGCTGCAGATTCTTGTGTAACTCTCTGCATACTTGCATTCGTTCAGATTTTCACGACAATCTTTCCGTCCACTCTGTGATGATCCATATCCGAAAGCGCCTGCGCAATATCTTCAAAAGAATAAACCGCTCCCACTTCCGGTTTAAGCTGATAATTTACAAGAAAAGAAAAAATATCTTCCATAATCTTCTGTGTAGGATAGTTGGAGAAAAATCCGGTCAGGTACACGCCGTTTGGAATCTCCTTAATCGGGTCAAAACCATCCAGGGCATACACGCCGCCTAAAATCCCGGTATTGCAGACAATACCGCCTGCTTCCACACATTTCAATGTATCCCGGAGCGTTTTCGGGCCGACCAGTTCTAATGCCTTCGTTACACCCCGGAGCGTTCCTGCAAGGGTTCCAGTATCCAGAACCGCCTCGTCTGCGTCTCTCAAAAGAACCATCTTGCTTTCCCGGTGGGTCGTTGCAATCACATGACAGCCCATCGCCTTTGCAAGCTGTATCGCCGCATATCCCAGCGCACAGGTGCCGCCACGAACCAACAACGTATCTTCCTTTTTCAGATGCAGACACTCAAACAGGGAACCCCATGCTGTAAAATACGTTTCCGGAATCGCCGCCATTTCCGTCCATGATAAATCAGACTGGACAGAAAACACATGGTCTGCCGGAAGCAGTGCATACTCCGCATAGCTACCGTGAAAGCTGCGCCCCATTCCGCCCATGAGAGCGACCACTTTCTCACCTTTCTTGAAATGACTGTCAGACGGATCGGCAATCTCGCCCGCACATTCTATCCCCGGAATAATCGGTTTATTGATGTAATCCGCCCGAATTTCATTTAAACGGAGAATCTGCTCCGAGTGGTTCAGGCCAAAGGCTTTCACATGCACCAGCACCCATCCGGAACGAATCTGCGGAACGGAAACCGTTGTCAAACGTACCTGTTCTGCAGGAGTAGGCTCTGATAAAATGACTGCTTTCATTGTTTTCGGAATCATACCGCTGCCTCCTTTACTTCATGCCAACACTGTGGGTCTGCCGCATAGAAATTACCGTCCTTGCCGCTTGCCACAGCCGGACATCCACGGCACCACGCCAGCAGCTCGCATTTTGCGCATTTCTCAAATTTGCTGTAATCCCGGTATCTTTCCATCTGGCATACCCACACATCGGCAATCCGATCCTCAAATACATTACCGACCTTGCTGTTTTGCACCCGGCGGCAGGCGTAAATGTCTCCGGTTGGCAGAATCGTCAAATGACAGTTTCCGCAGTTGCAGCCGCCATAAATCATCCCTTCCTCCACCGCTTCGGGAATTTTGAAAGCGCCGGTTTCATACTCATACAGCGTCCACAAGTGATCTTTTTTATTAAAATAGGTTTCACAGCCTGCGGCTTCATACGCCCGGAATTTATGATCGCAGGTCTCCAGCAGCTTCCGGTAGCGCATAGGTTCGATACCAACATCTTTTTCCTCGCTGGTGGGGCAGTACCGGGCAAAGGCGAACACATTCGCCCCAGCCGCTACTACCGCGTCAATAATGTCCGGTACTTCATCGATGTTCGTACCGGATACCGTGGTCATAATCACACTTCTGATTCCGGCTCGGTTAATACAACCAATTTTCTCAAGGGTAACGTCGAAGCCCCCCGGTTTGCGGAACCAATCGTGGGTTTCCCGCATCCCGTCAAGGGAAAGCTGGTATTTCTGGCAGCCGTACTCTTTCAGCCTCCGGCATACCTCATCATTCAGATGAAAAGGATTTCCGAGAATCGTAAACGGAATGTCATGTTCTTTCATCAGTCCAAGCAACTTCCAGAAATCCGGGTGAAGAATCGGATCGCCTCCAGTGATATAGAAGTAGGGCAGCCGGTCATAGACCTCACAGAAGTCCAGGCAGTTATAAAATGTGTCCTGCATTTGCTCCCAGTTCATCGCATCCAGCTTTTTGCAGTTATCTTCGGAAAAAATGTAACAATGCTTACAACGCTGGTCGCATTCGTCTGTAATGTGCCATTGAAAAGAAAAATACTGTTTCATCGTCTTTGACCTCGCTTTTGCTATTTTTATGTAAAATCGGTTAAACCGAGTAACATTTCAAATGCTCCCGGCAGGAGCGTCCCCTGCCGGGAACGGAGTTAGTGGGAATGGAACGATTTACTTATCGCCAGCACCGCAAGCCGCAGGCTGTCTCCGCTCCGCTTCGGTCGGTGCAGAACCAGCGTCCCCCGGACGCTGTGCACCTTCCGGCTTATCAGCACCACCACAGGCAGCAGGAGCTTCGGCAGGCTTATCCCCAGCACCGCAGGCGGAACCGCAGGCAGCGGGCTTTTCAGCTAGCTTGTCAGATGCTCCGCAGGCTGTGCCGCAAGCCGCGGCAGGTGCTGCCTCGTGTTTCTTGTTCCATCCAAACAGATTAGAAAGTGCCATAGTTTTGTACCTCCTTACAATATTCAGAGAGCTGTCTGCCTCTCTGTACTTATTATTTTACGGATATTTTTTTCTCCCACAAGTACGCACTTTTTTATAACCCGGGTTACCTTTTTGTAACCTTTGATATCTTTTATTTTTCCCCGCCTCTTTTCCTGCTGCAGGGCGCGTATAGCTAAAGAGGACCGGCACTTTCCTATATGCCGATCCTCCATAAGGTTTAAAACTGATCCTGTAATATTTTTATTCTTCCTCTGCCGGGAATAAATAACCCGCACTCATATCCAGATAGTTTTCACCCGTATAATCAGGGAAGGCTTCTTTCATGGCAGCTGTAAATTCTGCGGCGTCAGAACTGTTTTCCACCAGTTCCTTTGCTTTCATAACATAATTGATTTTTTCCGCCACAGCATCCTGCCCTTCCGGTGCGGAATGAGCAGACAAAATCATATCATATCCTGCATCCTGATAACTTTTTAAAATCTCAAGCATAGAATCCATCTGCTCCGTGCTTGTAAGGATAGAGTGGCTCGTCTTCCCCAGCATATGGGTATAAATTACATTCAAAGCCGGAATTTCAAGGTCATATGTTTCCCCGCGGTCAATCAGGTTAAACTCTACTCCGCCTGCTGTTACGGTGCCGGAAACCACGTTATTAATCTGCGCCATTTCATCCCCGCCGTGGAAATCATCGCCAAATGTTTCATAAAGGCCCTGTGTCGTAGCAAAGGTAGTGCCGCTTTCAATGGAATCTTTTGCCCCCTGCGTTCCGTAAACTGTCATTCCTTCCACATAACTTACGCCGGTTGCATGGTCACACAGGAAAAGATCATTCATCGGTTTGCCAATTTCAGCAATATAAGCCTTCCACTCCTCCAGTCCATCTGTAAATCCCGGAAGTTCGATTCCAACCAATGCATCGCCGCTTTCCACAATATAAGCTTCATCTCCCAAAGCATCCCCCGTTGCATAAGCATGAAGCTTTATTTCCCCATAGTCATACACTGTAACGGCTCCAGTATTCAGGCTGACCTCGCTGGTCTCAGGCATATCCCCATTGTCTTCCCCTGAAACGCCTTCTGTTTCCGCGTCCAGTTCACCTGCTTCACTCTGTACGGCTACCGTTTCCGGCTCCGAATTTTCCGCCGCCTGGATAGCCCCTACCGAAAAAAGTGATACTGCCATGCTTCCCATCAGTAAAATTGCCAATCTTTTTTTCATCATTGAAAAATCCTCCATTCTTGTATTCAGTGAGTTTTTTTGCTCCCTGTATCTGTTATTTTACTGATTTTCTCCACTGCTACAAGTACGCACTTTTTTATAACCTGATTACTTTTTTATAACCCAGGTTACCTTTTTGTAACCTGTAAAAACACTTATTTCTCTTTTCAACAATAGCAAAAACCGCAAACTTTTGCCTGTTACATATCTGTTGGCATTGATTTCTAACGTCAGCCATAGTATAATGACTGCAACATTTAAAAATAAATGTAACATTAAAAAAATATGTGTAAAATTGGAGAGGTGAGCAGAATGAAAACCAAAGACGAATTACCAGCTTGTCCGGTGGCAACCACTGTGCAGCTTATAGGGAGTAAATGGAAATTATTGATTATGCGTAATCTTCTTGTGCGGCCATGGCGTTTTAATGAACTTCAAAAAAATCTGGAAGGGATCAGCCAAAAGGTATTAACGGATAGTCTGCGCTCTATGGAAGCAGACGGAATCATAACCCGTACCGTTTACCCCGAAGTTCCGCCCAGAGTAGAATATGCCTTAAGTGAGCTTGGCGAATCCATGCGCCCGATTATTTCTGCTATGGAAACATGGGGAACCGAATACAAAAATAGAATCTAAAATGGAATTTTCGTCCCGTGGTTCTCACTTTTGCCGCGGAGTATAGACTTTTGCCAAATAATACAGGGTTTCGTCCTGTGGTATCCATTCGCCCGGATACCACGGAACAAAACCCTGTTTTTCATTTACCCCACCTGGAGCAAAATATTTCATTCACATCCAATTTGCGCATAAAAACACAAGTCCATTTCTCCCAAAAGTGCCGAAAAAGCCCAGAAAATCAACGTTTCTTAACGAGAAGAGCCACGGTTTCAACATGGATAGTCATATATACTTTCTCCCATTCATCTGAAATACATCATGTCCCTTAATGCTTCTAATCGCCTGCCGCAGATTTCTTGACTTTCCATGCCTGTGATACGGATGGGATGCCTTATGCTTATGGAAAATAATACAGGATTCCTCTGCCGGATATTCCGTGTTATGCAGATGCCAGTAATGCCCCGTATTTTTTGATTGGATCGTCACATCATAATCCCCGGTCAGAATAATGTTAAAGTAAGACGCGTCCAGCTTCTGAATCTCACTGGTCTGGAACATTCTCCATCCCTCCCTTCCCGAACCATGCCGCCAGCGCTTCTTCAACAATCCCAGCCACATCCGCTGTCTTTATCTCTGCAAAGTACCTCTCATATACATCCGCAGAAAGTTTTATCGTCCTGCTCCCGGCATTCTTCTTTACTTTTGTTCCGCCCAGTTTCTCCAATACCCTCTCTTCCGTCAGTTCCCCTGCTATCTCCTTCATATATTTTGCAGTTTTTACATCCAGTTTTATCTTCCCCTGTTCTGCCAGTCCGAACACTTTTTCCTGTTCTTCGCCGGACAGATAGGATAAATCCACTGCCGCCACCAACGGGAGGGAGCCGTCATCCAGCCGATCCTTTAGTGCCTGATCCAACTGGTTCACCCGGATATATCTGGCAATGTTCCTTCCGGTCATCCCGTACTCTTCCCCGACTGCATCCCGGCTTTTCAACTTGTGGACATCATGTCCACAAGTCTCCATGTCCGTACCGTTCAGCTTTGCAATCTCTTCCAGAATATCATTCCGTTTCCCTTGACTGCTTACTTTCTCATACCGCTCTGCCAGCACCGCAGCCTTTTCTGACGGCAGAAGCTCCGCAAATCCCCTCTGTATCACATTCGTCTCAATCACATACACATAGGCATCCTGTTCCGTCAGATCCGTCTTCACAATGGCAGGAATCTCCGTCAGACCAGCCATTTTCCCCGCCATCTGCCTGTTATGCCCGGACAGCATTTCATATCCGTCCGGATGCTGCCATACAATGACCGGAACCAGCACCCCATGCTCCCGGATGCTCTCCACCATATCATCCAGACGGTCCCCTTCATACAGCCGGAAAGGATGCTTCCGGAATGGGCGGATGCTGTCTATCGGCAGCATCTGTACACCATTTTCCAGAGCAGAAGCCACATCTGCCCCGCCAAGCAGATCAAGCGCATCATTAAAAATCTTTCTTTTCGGCGCATTAGCCTTCATATGAAACCAACTCCTTTGCAAATTTCCGGTAAGCAATGCCTGCGCTTGCCTTCGGGCTGTATTCTACAACTGTCTTGCTATAGTAAAGGCTCTCCCCGACCTTCACCGTGTTGGGAATCCTTGTTTCAAATATCCGTATCTGCCCCTGGAAGCTCTCTGTCACCTGTTCCGTCAGCACCCGGCACAGCTTTGTCCTGGTCTCACACATGGTCAGCAGAATCCCGGCAATCCCCAGTTTTGGATTGATCCTCTTTTTGATCTTTCCTACCGTTCTAAGAAAATCCTGCATCCCCATCATTGCCAGAAGCTGCGGATTGACGGTGATAATCACTTCATCAGCCGCCGCCAGCGCGTTGATCGTCAATATCACCAGCGCCGGGCAGGTATCAATCAAAATACAGTCATACCTCTCACGCAGCGGCTCTAATACCTCTGCCAGAATCTTCTCAGCCCCCATTTCCAACCGCAGCTTTGCATCCACCACAGACAGGTAAATGGAAGAAGAGATAAAATCCACCCCGTCCTTTGTCCTTATGTACCGCTTCATATCCGGCTTCTTCGTATCCTCAATCTTCGCCATCATCAGATGCCCGATGGTATGCTCCAGCTCCCCGGTATTCTCAATCCCATGATTAGAGCGCCAAAAGCATTTCTTTCCAGATTCGACTACAATATATTGTTATTATTAATGAAGTCGATATACTAAATATAGTAATTTCGATTGTTGAATTACCCTTTTGACGCTTAAATCATCCCATAGCACGTTGTCAGATTTGCCTGGCTGTCAAAACCGACAGCCAGCACCTTCTTCCCCATCTTCTTTAAACAATATGCCAGATTAAACGTGGTTGTGGTCTTGGCACAGCCCCCTTTTTGTGATCCAATAACGTAAATCTTTCCCATAAATCAATTCCTTCCTTTCTCCGCTACTTTTCATTCAAACTGCTGCTGTTCCTCAAATATGTCAATATAACTGACTTCCTCTCTTGGAGTGATAACCAGCTTCCCCTCTTCACGCCTCACTGTAATGGATGTGCCGCAGTCAAACCCGGCTTCCCGGAGCCACTGCCCTTTCAGCATAATCGTAGGTGTGGACTTATAGTTATATCCTGCCTGTTCATAAACCTTCATATTTCTTAATTTCTTTATTGCCATAAAACGCATCCTCCCGATCAATAAGTAGACGGACAATTTCTCTGTCCAAATGAACTGCCAGATACAGAGCGTGACTGCCCTGTGAAAAGGAAAAGGACTTCAATCGGCATCCGGCATTTCTGCCAGAGCGAATCAAAGTCCTATCTTTGTTATCTTCTTTTTAACCTCGCACTTCTCTAAAGCCAGTACCTCCGCTATCCGCAGAGTCCCATCCGGCTTTCAGTATAGTAGGTATTGATATGTACGGCGCCGTCCTCTCTCTACCCCGCATGGGATAAAAAAATAGGACAAATTAGTGCAACCCCTTGATTTTACTGGGTTTCTAACTTGTCCCTATTATAACACGGGCATCAAGATAACTGGTTTTCAGTTTTTTTAATGACGTTTCTACAGTTTCGCAGGCATTCTCATAAGACCGGAAGTTCACTTTTGTAATAAGAAACAATTCTTCGCGCGGAATACCGCTTTTCATAATGGCATTTCCCACCGCATCCTCATTTCCATATGCTTCCGCTGTGTCTATCATACGATAACCGCTACGGAGCGCAGCTAAAACGCTTTCTTCACATTGCGCACCATTCATCAGAAAAGTACCAAAGCCGAGCATAGGCATTTGAATATTGTTGTTTAAAGTAATCTTATTCATATCAATCCCCCATTTATTTTTGTTGTCGCACTTGAGAAGAAAATTCTCTTGTGGTACAATCATCATAGCAAGTTCGGGTAACTCGAAGTCAATACTTTTTTGGACTTTTGGAAAGGAAAATGAGATAGCAATTACAATAAACATTTATTACAGATACTTGTCCGATAAGGCTGCGGTGCCGACAACGGATAAAAATTTATAAAGGAGTGAAACCATGACCTATACAATGAAACTCCCCAAATTTATGATAAACAATATAACTGATAATAACCAGCATAATTGGCAATACCAGCATTAATATACGAATCCCCATAATTGTTCCCGATGACTGAACAGCCAGTTTTGCATCATACCCAACAATCTTCAACCCAAATCCGGTAAACAGTCCTGCCATTGCCAGTGCGAACTTCATGAGGAATGTCTGAGTTGAACAAGTAATGCTTTCGTTTCTTACACCAAATTTCAGCTCTCCATAGTCAATAACATCTGCCATACAGCAAGTAGTCACGCCTGTAGACAAGCCAGATCCAAACAAGAAAATTGCACTGGAAATAACTACAGCTACAACATTTTGCGGAATCACACACCCCGCGGTTCCCAATAACACCAGTCCAATAATTGGAAGTGTACATGCCAGTTTAAATGTCGTTGCCCTTCCTGCTTTTTTTGAAATATATGGCATACAGAATAAACCTGCCATCTCTGCAATAAAAGTAGCTGCAAAAGCGGAATATAAAAATTGATTGTTACAAACGTTTTTAAAATAATACACTGCAAAGCTTCTTACAAAAGTTGTACAAAGATTGTATGCCAGCAGCAAACCAATAAATGCAAGCAACTGATCATTTTTTACAATAATATGTATCGCCTGTTTAAAACTGGTTTTTTGGTTCTTTATCCCGGAAGTGGGTTTTTCCTTCACATTAAATACTGTAACGCTAATTGTAAAAATAAATACAATGGCAATCAAAACTGCAAACCATGTAAATCCTGTTTCAGCAATTGAATTAGACTGATTGTTTAATTTATTAAACCAATTTATTACATAGAGTCCGAATGTGCCTACCAAAAAGCTCGCTGCACTGGCAAAAATTCTCGGAATCACTGACACTTTTTCACGTTCTCTTGGATCATTAGTGAGGTTTGGAAGCCATGACCAGTATGGTACATCCATAATCGTATATGTCATTCCATAAATAATATAAGTGACCGCAACAAACACATATAATGCAGTTCCCTGAAGTTCGAAACTCTTAAACATAGCAACCAGTACAATGGAATTAATGATTGTCCCTACGGATAGCCATATCCTGAATTTTCCGTATTTTGTATGTGTGTTATCTACAATCATTCCCATCATCGGATCGTTTATTGCATCCCATATTCTGGCTACAAAGAATAACACGCCTATAAATGCAGGATCAATGAACAACGTATCCGTTAAAAACAGCATATAAAAGCAGCTAATCATATTACAATTGGCATCTTTCCCTAATGCTCCAAAACCAAAACAAAATTTTTGCCACTTAGAAATAGTTTGATATTTTATCTGCTCATTTTTATTTTTCTCATTCATTTTTTTGTCCCTTTCTAAATAATTTTCCTTCTAAAAGTGGAATCGAAAATTTTTTGTTGAAAAAATCAATCAATGGTCCCATCCCAAAAGCTGTAATTACCGTCCCAATCCCCGGGAATGCGCCCATTAATACTCCTGCCAGAACACAAATAAGGTCTGTTCCGATCCTGCACACCCGAAATGAAGCAACTTTATGTTCTGCCAGTACTAATGCCCATGCATCATACGCTGATACGCCTAAATCCGCCGTAAAATACAAAGAAGCAGAAAAGCACATCATAACCACTGCAAGAAGTAATAAAACAAATCTTTCCTGCAACTGTGGATTCGGGAATATTCCTGCCATAATTTTCATAAATCCCTCTGTAATCATCCCTATAAAAAGTA
>JAUNGB010000049.1 GCA_030524715.1 Eubacteriales bacterium
TAGATAATATTTTCCGGCTTAATGTCACGATGTATAATGGGCGGATCCTGTTTATGGAGCAATTCCAGCAGATCGCATAACCGTATGCCTGTCAGCGCCAGCACTTTTTCCGGCATACATCCCCGCCTTGCGACAATAGAAAGAAGCGTCTCCCCTTCCACATATTCCCGCAGATAATAAGTCTTTCTGTTTTCCTTTATCAGCAGCTCAGGCCTTGGGAATGCCTGAATTCCTGACTGGATAAGCTCCTGCAGAATCTGCATTTCACGTTCTAATATCTCGCCTCTTTCGGAGTCGGTCACCTTTAGTGTATAATTTCTGTCCGTATTTTTATTATACACAAGTAACGTACAAAAGTCTTGTCTTTCTTTCAAACATTTTTTTAAGATTATCTTACTTTTCAGAATTTCAGGAAGTTCTATGGTTTCCAGATACTTCCTGTACTGAGCTTCAAACTCCTCCCGCATCATAAAAGAGGGGCTTCCCCGATTTCTTCCAGAAAGGCATTCATCTGATCCAACGTCATTTTCTTTTCGATTCCATGGATGATCGCCGCATCATAGCGGACTCTGGGATAAAGTCTTGTTTTCTGGCCGATTTCCAAAAGGCGCTGTGTTTCTTTTAAATCCAGGGACAAAATAAAGGCGCATTGCAGCAATATTTTTCTCGTAGGTATCCTCTGCCCTCCGAACAGCTTACGCCCATAGGATTCTTCCAGGTTCAGCCTGTGTACCATGCTTTTTCTGGTAATGCCCCTTTCTTCCATCAATTGTTCCAGATAAATGCCTACATCGATTTTGTATTTTCCCTCCTTGGAAAAATACCCGGCTCCTTCCTGTTTGATCATCCCCATGATTTCATCTGTCTCTATCATTTCGTCCCATACCTCTCTTTTGTTCATACTTTTTCCTCTTCCTTCATTATCCGGCGGACTGTTTCGTGCAGCTCTTTAAAAAAGGCAGATATGATACGTTTAGTATATCATATCTGCCCTTTTTAACCGGGACAAATTTGTCTCTTTCATGACTTTTCATAGACTGTCAATTATGCGTTGCAAGCAGCCAGTGCAAGACTTGGGAGTGAACAGTAGCCATATGCTTCATCCACAGCAAAACAGCGTAAAGCGGGCATTCGATTCCGTTTTGCTGCATGCTCATGAACGCAGGCCGTTACGGTATGATAAATTCAAGGTCTGTCTCAGGGTCTGATTTTAATATTTCTTCTTTCTGCTGTTCATCACAGAATATCCTTTCCAATGTGGGATGCTCCAGAACAGGAGTATAATCCTCAATCTGAAGATTCTGAATCCCCAAATCCAGTAATTTCGGAGCCTGCGCAATAGGGGATAGATCTGTCACACTGCTGCCTTCTATATGGAGATACTGCAAATTGGGAAAATTCTCAATTCCTTCCAGACTCTCAAGCCCTGTCCGCAAATTGAGCAGACTCAGGCTGTCCATTCCGGCTAAGGGCTGTAAATCGCCAGGGAGATAGTTATGATAGCAGTACAGCTCCTGTATGCTGTCCATCCGGCTCAGGATTTCTGCTTCCTCTGTCCCGAAATTATCCATTGTAAATGCTCTCAGGTACTTTTGTGTAAGAAGTTTTTCCAATCCGCCTTTTGCTACTTTTGTTTCCTGTATGGACAATCTTTCTAAAGCCAAATCCTCCAGAAAATCCAGATCCCGCACTGTCATATCATCGATATTCAATGTTTTTAACCGGACACAATCACGTAACGGTTCCAAATCCACGCAGGGATTTGTTCCAATATACATCGTTTCCAGCTTCGGCATTTTTCCCAAAGGAGAAATATCAAGAACATCATTACCGGATATATAAAGGGTTTCCAGCGGCAGTCCCTCAAGAACGGACAGATCTGAAAGATCCTGATTGCAGAGAGCCAGGCAGGACAGTCTTTTCATATATGTAAAATCCGTCAGATCAGAAATCCCGCCGCTTTCTCCGTCATGCTGCGACTCCCCGTTTACATAGATCCACATCCTTACTGTCAGGTCGTCCTCCGGCTCTAAAATTCTGTTCCCAACAATACGGAGTTCCGTAATCTCCGACAGCATTTCCTCTGTAATGACAGCCTGCTCATCCAGACCGAGGGTCTTACGGACTGCTTTTTCCACTAACGGTTCTTTAAACACAATACCATCTTTGGATTCCTCCTGTACAAAGGACCGGTTATCCACAACCGCGCTGTTTTTTTCGGTGGGTTTTCCACCGTTTCCGCCTCCATATCCCCTCAATGCCAGCGCTGTTATACAAAAAGCGGCAGATACCATAACCAGCGCTGCCGCAAAATAGTTCCACTGATACTTACAATTTCTTAATGCTTTTTCTAATTCAATGACAGAACCATATCTTTTTCCCGGATCAAAGGCGGAAGCTTTTTTAATGACCCGCTTCAGCCTGCGGCTGACGTCCGCATTTTTCAGCCCATCATTGTCATAGGTTCCTGCCGCAAGATAGCACAGGGTTCTTCCGATCGCATAGACATCCGTGCGCCTGTCTGTCTGGCTGAATCCAAACTGCTCCGGCGCTGCGGTTCCGCAGCTTCCCACCACAAAGGTATCGCGTGTCCCTTCCTCCCGATACCAGCGGGCCGTCCCAAAATCCACCAGAATATATTTTCCTTCCCGCGTACGGATAATATTCTCAGGCTTGACGTCCCGGTGTATCAGCGGGGTTTTCAGTTCATGGAACTGGAGGATGATTCCGCAGAGTTCTCTTCCCACATGTAAAAGCTCGCTCTGGGAAAAATCCCCTTCTTCCTTCAGTTCATAGAGCGATTTTCCCTCTATATATTCGCGCAGGAAATAAACGCTGTCTCCCTCTTCCAAAAGACAATACGGGTGCGGGATTCCACGGAGATTTTTCTCCTGTAAGTCCTTTAAAACCGTATATTCCCATTCTAAAAAAGGCCGGGCCTTCCCCTTTGCCTGCTTGATAATGCAAAAGGTTCCGGTAAGACGTGCCTTTGCCAGCAGAGTGAAGGACTCTTCACTTTCTTTCAGGCATTCTTCTATCTGGTATTGCTCCCGCACAATCTGCGGCAGCGGAAATTTCTTCATTTCTTTTTCGTATTTTTCTGTAAACTCCAGGGATTCCACTTATAATATCCCTCCTGTTTGCCCTATAATAATACAGTCCTGTCCGTTTTTCCAAATTAATATGCTCTTGATAACTGTATATATTTTATAACACAAACTTTTTGTTTGTAAATACTCTTCCAGACATAATCAGGGACAAGAATTTTTCGGCTTAAAGAATTTTTCAGTGGAAAAACCAACATCCATATGTTATGCTTATATCGGGTAGCTAATACCCTGCATAAGGTGCAACAACATATTTTGCTTATGGACATGCTTATGGAAACTACCTGTGGATGAAACCGATTGATTTTTTCCAGAAAAGGCAGGTTTTCAATACAAATGATAAAATATTCACAGACCTTCATAAAAGGTTCTCCCTGATTATAAAAACACCAAAGAACAATACAATATATTAAAGGAGAAGAACTTAAATGGAGCAAAGTGAAATTAGGAAACAATGGCACGGGCCATTCTGCTCAGCTGTACGGTTGGAGCTGGTTGAAAACAAAAATGATGTTGATTTTCAGAAAGAATATCAGCTCAGCTCCAAACCCCTGCAGATCGATCTTCTGGTCATCAGGAAGACGGAGGATATTTCCATTAATAATGAAATAGGAAAGCTCTTCCGTGGTCATAATCTGATGGAGTATAAATCTCCGGGAGATTCCTTAAATGTGGATACATATTTTAAGGTTTTGGGATACGCCTGCTTTTACAAGTCCAACGGTCCCTCTGTGGATTCCATCAAAGAAGATGACATTACTCTTTCCTTTGTACGGGAGGGATATCCCCGGGAATTGTTCCGTTATTTCCGGGAGCGTAATTTTACAGTGGAACAGAGATATCCGGGCATATACTATGTAACCAGGGACGGTTTCTTTCCGATCCAGGTGATCGTATCCAAAGAGTTGGATAAGGAACTCCATATCTGGCTGACATCCCTTACCAGAAATATGAAAGGTGCCGCTGCAGAAATGCTGGTCTACAGGATAGGGAACCTTACCGATAAAGATGACCTGATCAATGCCAGTGCCGTCCTGAACCTGGCTTCTGAAGCCAACCGGAAAGTCTTTAATGATATCAAGGAGGATGGAACTATGTTTGAAGAATTACGGAAACTTATGCAGCCTGAACTTGATGCTGAACTTAATGCCGCTGTTGATGCCGCCGTCGCCAGCAATACGGATATTGTAAAAGTTCAGGCCGTTGATAATGTCGTAAAAAAATTGGGCGTATCTCTGATGGAAGCATGTGAAGTATTAGGCATTACGATCGAAAAATACGAAGAAATCAAGGCTGGGACACCCCAGAATGAACTGACTAAAACAGAATAATCACTGGCATTTGGAAGCATTGCAAAATAAATTCTTCTTATTTTGCAATGCTTTTTACGCTTTATACCAATTCACTGGTTTTTAACTTTTTGATTTTAATAAAATTATAGCCTTGCCAACAATTGCTTTAACTCATCATAGCTTCCGATCTGGTTGGAATCCCGGCGGAGCCCTGCGCTGTGGCGCATTCCCGCGGTGTACCATGCCACATGCTTGCGCATTTCGCGGATTCCGGTATATTCACCCTTCAGTTCGATCTGCGCCCGGGCATGGCGCAGGATCATTTCCCGGATTTCCTCTGTTGATGGGCGGGGAAGAAGCTCTCCTGTGGAAAAATAATGCTTCAGTTCCCGGAATATCCATGGATTTCCCTCCACGGCACGTCCGATCATCACCGCATCACAGCCAGTCTGCTGAAAAAGGGCCCCCGCTTTTTGGGGGGAATCCACATCTCCATTTCCAATCACCGGAATAGAAACCGCCTCCTTCACCCTGCGGATAGCATCCCAGTCAGCCTGCCCGGAATAATATTGCTGCCGTGTCCGTCCGTGGACCGCGATAGCCGCCGCCCCGGAATCCTCCAGCATTTTTGCAATTTCCGTCACATCCATGGGATAACCTTCAAACCCGATCCGAATCTTTACGGTCACCGGTTTTTTTATAGCTCCCGAAACCGCGGCGACGATCCGTCTCATAAGCGCAGGATCCCTTAAAAGGGCGGAGCCTTCCCCATTATTTACCACCTTCGGCACCGGACAGCCCATGTTGATATCCAGAATATCAAAAGGCCGCTCTTCAATGCTTTTTGCCACCTCTGCCATCAGCTCCGGCTCGCTGCCGAAAATCTGCAGGGATACAGGATGTTCGCTTTCATCGATTTCCATCAGGGCTTCCGTATTTTTGTTCCGATAGGAGATTGCCTTGGCGCTGACCATTTCCATACAGATCAATCCCGCTCCCTGCTCCTTGCAGAGTTTTCGGTAGGGAAGATCCGTAACTCCTGCCATGGGAGCCAAAATAAAAGGATTTTCTATCTGTACATTACCGATTTTCCACTGCATCTGCATGATCATTCCTCACTGTCCGCTTTTTTCTGCAGTTCCTCATCCGGAATATCGCCAAGGAAAAAGACTTTATAATACATCTCCAGGGATTCCAGAAGCTCCTTCTTCTCCTGCTGAAGCTTTTTTATCCGCAGGACGCTTCCAATCTCATCATACATAGCGTCGCTGTCCAAAGCCTCAGTCTTAAACTGCAGTTCTCCCTCTTCATCAAACTCCAGGGTTAGAATCCCGCCGATTTCCTCCGTATAAAGCACACACATGATCTGAAGCTCCTGCTTTACAGAATCCGGCAGAGAATCAAAATCCCGGTTAAAATAATATTTCTGCTCATAAGCGCTGGCGCCGCAGAGCACAATGTTTTCCTGATACATATCTTAAATTCTCCTCTGATCCCAGAATATGTTTGAAAAGTCATTCCCGCACTTTTCCAACACACTCTGATACAAATTTGTTGCTCACCGCCTATAGAGGCGGGAGTCATCCCACATCTGATATATCTACAGCAGAATCACCCATTTTCCATTTCTTTTACCATTCTCCCGTTCCATGATTCCTTTTTGCTGAAGACTCACCGTTATTCTTTTCACTGTTCTTTCAGATTTCCCAATATGAACTGCCAGAGCCTTTTGTGTCATAGACGGATTTGCTTTCAATATCTTTAGCACTGCCAATTCTTCTAAAGTACATTCCAAAGTGCCATCCATAGTGTCATCCAAAGTGCCATTCAAAGTGCCATTTTGGCACTTTGGACAATCTATCTCTGCACTCTGAACCTCTTTTACGGCATCTATCACCAGATAACGATTCTTTAATTCATGTTTCGTTCCCAATAAAAGATTCTCAAAAAAAAGTTCAAGATACTCTGTGGTTGCATGGATTCCCCTTGTCAGGTTATTATAATTTGCCCGCACAAGTGCATTTCGAAAATACCAGGAATGATCTGCAAACGCATCATTATTAATCTCAAACCCAAAGGTTTTCAGATACTTCACAATAAAAACTGCTGTTGTCCTTGTGTTTCCTTCGCAAAAAGGATGGATTTGCCAGATATCCGAAGTAAATTTAGCCAGATGTCTCACCGACTCGTTTAATGATAATTCCTGATAAGAAAACTGCTTTTCCATACTAAAGTCATATTCCAAAGTGGCTTTAATACTGTTTGCTGACGCATATAGTACAGTTTCTCCATGAAGTACCCATTCTTTTTTTGTAATATTATAAGAACGGATTTTTCCTGCATGATCATAGATGCCCGAAAACAAACGTTTATGAATCATCAAATATTCCGCAGGTGAAAACTGAAAGGTTTTTTCGCTGAGAATCTCCGCAATCCTTGCCGCAACTCTGTCGGCTTCCTCTGTGCCCCGTTCTGCTTCCATCCGCTCTTCTTTGGATTCGTAATAATTGTCAATTCGCTTCCTGGCAGTTAAAATATCGATATTTCCTTCAATATGATCCTTAGCGGTCTGCAGCAAATATTCTGAAGTTTCCAGACCATCCACATCCTGCAATCCAATAGCAGTCTTCCAGGCATAACTTTTTTCTGCCTTTTCAGCCTCTCCCTGACGTATATACTCTTCCAGATCAAATTGCCACGGTTTTAAAACCTTTTCCTCTTTATGAGAATTTTTCTGTTTTTCCTTCACAAAGCCCCGCCTCTCTTAACGTCCACTCTTTTCACACATAACTATAAAGCCCGCGCACCGAAACCTCTCCTGCGCTGACGCAGGTTATTGTGCCGTCGGCGCGTTCCACCAACAGCTCGCCCTTTTCATTAATCCCATGGGCTGTTCCCTCGTAAGGCTCCTTTGCCAGTACGCGGACGGGCTGTTCCCGGTTGGCAAGGAGATTATTATAATCCTCTATGAGAAGCTTCAGATCACAGGTCTGCACAAATCTTTCGTAATTCTTTTCAAAGCATTCCATTACCAGTCCCACAACCTGATTACGGTCGTATTTCCGCCCGGTTTCCAGATACAAAGAGGTCGCCTTGTCGCTAAGCTCTTGGGGAATCTCTTCGATATTGACATTGATCCCCACGCCGATAACCACATGGCGGATATTTTCTCCATCCACAGACATTTCCGTGAGGATCCCGCAGATTTTCTTTCTGGAAACAACTACGTCGTTCGGCCACTTGATGGAAACCTCTATTCCAAGCTTCTCCGCTGCCTGCGCTACTGATAGGCCCATGACCAGCGTAAGCATGGATGCATACTGGGGAGCAAACTGCGGACGCAGAAGCAGGGACATCATCACAGAGCTTCCCGCAGGCGCCGTCCACCTTCTTCCAAGACGTCCCTTACCCGCAGACTGATATTCGGTTACTGCAAGAGTCCCATGCTCCGCGCCTTCACGGGCAAGCGCCTTCACCCATTCATTTGTGGAATCTGTCTCATCTGCAAAATGGACGGTTTTACCCGCCCATTTCGTATGTATTGCCTGTGAAATCGTCCCGCCGTTATAAGCCGCCTCACTCTGCGCTATTTTGCCTGTGCCGGTGCATTCCTTCACATTGCTTTTATCGTTTTTTTTACAGATATCCATGCTCATGCTTCCGCTCCCGGTTCTCCCAGAGTCGCCACCATAACGGCCTTGATGGTGTGCATACGGTTCTCGGCCTCGTCAAACACCTTAGACTGCTCAGATTCAAATACCTCGTCCGTCACTTCCATGTCTGTCAGATTGAATCTTTCTCCCATTTCCTTGCCGATCTTTGTCTTTAAGTCATGGAATGCCGGCAGACAATGGAGGAAGATCGCCTTTTCCCCTGCGTTTTTCATGATCTCTGCCGTTACCTTATACGGGGTCAGTTCACGGATTCTCTCTTCCCAGACTTCATCCGGCTCTCCCATGGAAACCCATACGTCTGTATAAATAACGTCCGCATCCTTTGTGCCGGCCTTTGCGTCCTCTGTCAGAGTGATAGTTCCGCCGGAAGCCTTGGCATATTCTTTACACTGGGCCACAAGCTCCTCGTTTGGGAAATATTTCTTTGTGGTGCATGCCACGAAATGCATTCCAAGCTTTGCGCAGGCGATCATTAAAGAATTTCCCATGTTATAACGGGCGTCTCCCATATAAACCAGCTTGATTCCCTCAAGCCTTCCGAAATGCTCACGGATGGTCAGCATATCGGCAAGCATCTGTGTGGGATGATATTCGTTGGTCAGTCCGTTCCATACCGGAACGCCTGCATATTTTGCCAGTTCCTCCACGATTTCCTGTCCGAAACCGCGGTATTCGATACCGTCATACATTCTTCCAAGGACTCTTGCAGTGTCTGCAATGCTTTCTTTTTTGCCGATCTGGGAGCCTGTGGGATCCAGATAGGTGCTTCCCATTCCCAGGTCATGCGCTGCCACCTCAAAGGAGCAGCGTGTCCTGGTACTTGTTTTTTCAAAAATCAGGGCAATGTTTTTGCCTCTGTAATACTCATGCAGCTCCCCGGCCTTTTTCTTAGCCTTCAGGTTCGCTGCCAGATCCAGAAGATATACGATTTCTTCCGGAGTATAATCCTTCAATGTCAGGAAGTTACGTCCCTTTAAATTCATAACAACCAATCCTCCTCTGTATCATTCACCGGACGGTTTCCCGCCCGGCCTGTTTCCTCTGTTCCTGTTCAACCGTTTAATTTTTTGTATCCTCCGATACGATCTCCTTCAAAGAAGAAGCCAGCCCTGCAAGCCCCTGGATCTCTGACGGAATGATGATCTTGGTGGCCTTGCCGTCCGCCGCCTTGGCAAAAGCCTCCAGGCTTTTCAGCGTGAGCACTGCCTGATCGGCCCCTGCCTCTTTGATCATACGAAGGCCCTCTGCATTGGCGCTCTGTACCTTTAAAACAGCCTCCGCCTGACCTTCTGCTTCCTTGATCATACGCTCCTTCTGCGCTTCCGCCCGAAGGATAGCCGCCTGCTTCTCCGCCTCCGCATCCAGAATGGCGGACTGCTTCTTACCTTCCGCAACAAGGATCGTGGAACGCTTCTCGCCTTCCGCAATCAGAATGGCTTCACGGCGTTCACGCTCTGCCTTCATCTGCTTCTCCATGGCGTCCTGAATAGCTGCCGGAGGAATGATGTTTTTCAGTTCCACACGGTTTACCTTGATGCCCCATGGGTCTGTCGCCACATCCAGAGACGCACGCATCCTGGTATTGATCACCTCACGGGAGGTCAGGGTTTCATCAAGTTCCATATCGCCGATGATGTTACGGAGCGTTGTAGCAGACAGGTTTTCGATGGCCATGATCGGGTTTTCCACACCGTAGGCATACAGCTTGGGGTCCGTGATCTGGAAAAATACCACCGTATCGATCTGCATGGTTACATTATCCTTGGTAATCACAGGCTGCGGCGGGAAGTCTACTACCTGCTCCTTCAGATTTACTTTTCTTGCCACACGCTCAATAAACGGAACCTTAAAATGAATCCCCGTATTCCATGTGGCGCGGTAAGCTCCCAGACGTTCCAGAACCACCGCATATGCCTGGGGCACGATACGGATACAGGATGCCAGAATCCACAGCACCAGTATCATAACTATAATAAAAAATATAATTCCTCTCATGTTATCCCTCCTTACTTTCTTCTACGATCAGTTTCACTCCCTGTACTTCTTTAATGGTTACAATTGTCTTTTCGGGAATCGTCTGTCCGTCCAAAGCAGTGCGCGCCATCCACTCGATATCGTTGATACGCACCTGCCCGGTCTGTTCCAGATTGTTGATCTCCTGAATCACAATAGCCCTTGCCCCGATCAGGCTGTTGACGTTTGTCTTTTCCACGCCCTTATTCATAAATTTCACGGCAAGCGGCCTTGTAAAGATCAGAAGAACCAACGAAACAGTCAGAAACAAAACAAGCTGCACCGCCAGCCCCGCACCCGCAAAAGAAGCCACAGCCGCGACAAGCGCGCCTCCGGCAAACCAGATGGTGGTCAGCCCGGCGGTAATGGCTTCTATGATCAGAAGGACGGCAAGCAGTGCAAGCCATATCATCGGTTCCATATAATTCCCCCTTTCGTCAAAACTATCCCCGGCGCTGCCGGGAGGCCTCATACATCAGAATCCCCGCCGCCATTGCTGCATTCAGAGATTCCACCTGTCCGCACATGGGAATCCGTATCAGGCAGTCGGCAGCCGACGCCGCCTGTTCCGTCAGCCCTTTTCCTTCATTTCCGATAAAAAATGCCGTCCCTCCTCTGTAGGATTCCCCGTCATAGAAGTTTTTACCCTTCAGATGAGCGGCATAGGACCGGATTCCCGCTTCCTTTAGCTTCATCTTTAATGATACCACATCTTCCACATATAAAAAAGGCATTCTGTAAACAGAACCCATAGTTGAACGGATTACTTTAGGGTTGGTGATATCCACGCAGGTACGGGTGAGAAAAATACCGCTGACTCCGGCTCCCTCTCCCGTCCGCAGAATGGTTCCCGCATTTCCCGGATCCTGCAGATCCTCCAGAACCATCACCAGCGGATTTTCCCCTTTCAGGATATCCGCCATGCTGTACGACGGCTTTTTTAACACAGTCAGGATCCCCTGGGGAGTCTGGGTGTCGCTCATCTGGCGGAAAACGGAATCTGTTACGATTTCACAGGGAAATTCCATCACTCGCTCCATCAGTTCTTTGTCTTCGGAAAGAAACTCTGAGACATAAACTTTATGCACCCAGTCTGTGGGAGCCTCCCTGAACATTTTCCGTCCTTCTGCAACAAAAAGCCCTTGTTCCTTCCGGGCTTTTGTCTTCTGGTTCAACTGTATGATATTCTTTACCTGTCCGTTATTTAAACTGGTGATCATGATCCTTCCCCAATCTTTTCCTTATACTTTATTCAGATCGCGGTTTTTCCCCACGGCGATCAGTGTACAATTTGCAGGAAGCTCTTCGTTAGGATCCAGATCCACCCGGACCTCCTCGCCTATTTTGATGCCGATGATATTGATCCCATATTTTTCCCGGATCTTCAGATCGCGAAGGCACTTTTCTATCCAGCCCTCCGGAATGCGGATCTCTGCCATACTAAATTCCGAGGAAAGCTCAAAAATATCCAGAAACCCGGTGGACATCAGGTTCTTCGCCACCCGAAGCCCCATGGATTTCTCCGGATAGATGACCTCATCCGCTCCCACCTTATCCAGGATCCTTCCGTGCAGGCCGCTTGTAGCCTTGGCCATAACGTAGGGAACGCCCAGCTCCTTGGCCTGCATGGTGGCAGTAATGCTTGCCTCGATATTTTCGGAAACGGCAATGACCGCCACGTCCACGTTCTGGACGCCAAGCTGCTTCAGGATTCCCGGCTCACGGACGTCCGCCTTCACCGCATACGTTACCTTGTCTGCGATCTCCTGTATATTTTCTTCTTTGTCGTCGATCACCAGAACGTCACAGTCCGATTCCGCCAATGTCTCTGCCAAAGTCATTCCGAATCTTCCCAGTCCGATGACTGCAAAGGATTTTCCTTTCATTATAGATCCTCCAGCTTATCCAATCATAATATCCTCTTCCGCAAGATGAGTGCTCTCCGTTGTCTTCCGGGCGCGCATCAGAACCGCGGTTCCCAAAGTCAGCGGACCGATCCTGCCAAGATACATAGTTACCATCACGATCCACTTGCCGGGTACTGTCAGTTCAGGCGTCAGCCCTCTTGTCAGACCTACCGTCGCCATCGCAGAGGTGATCTCATATATAATATCAACCAGATCCGCCTGCGGCATTGCCGCCGCCAGAAGAAGGCTCATGGTCAAAAGCGTCATAAACCCCATACCCGCCACCACCACCGCGGAGCGGATATAGCCAGCACGTACCCGTCGGTTTTCAAATTCCACATCATGCTTTCCCCGGAGGTTTGCGATCACGCTCAAAAACAGCACTGCTACCGTAGTCGTCTTAATTCCGCCGGCCGTTCCCATAGGAGAGCCGCCCACAAACATCAGAAAAAGACATAAGATCACACTGGCGCCTGAAAGCGACGCCTGATCCACGGTCAGAAATCCCGCGGTTCTTGTGGTCACAGACTGGAACAGAGACGCCATCAGCTTTGTTCCAAGGGGCATAGATCCCATTGTTTCCGGATTGTGATATTCAAACAGAAAAATTAATAAAGCCCCGCCCAACACAAGCACGGCCGTTGTGACAAGCACCAGCTTGCTGTGCAGACGCAGGCTTTTAAACATCCTGCGCAGGGAAAGCCTTCTCTGACACACTCTTTTTAATTTTTCCGCCACATCCCACCAGACCGTAAAGCCCAGGCCGGATAAAATAATCAGCCCTATAGTAGTAAAATTTATCAACGGGTCGTCCACATAGGCCGCAAGGCTGTTCTCCCCGAGAATATCAACGCCTGCGTTGCAGAACGCGGACACTGCGGTAAAAACAGACTGGGCGATCCCTCTGGCAAATCCAAACTGCGGAATAAACCGGAAGGAGTAAAATACCGCGCCGATGGCCTCAGCGCCAAATACGCAGGCGATCACCCTCTTCACAAGCTTCACAAGCCCGGACATCTTATCCAGGTTATACGACTCCTGAATAAGTCTGCGGCTGCGCAGGCTGAGCTTCTTGTGAAGGGTTATAAAAATAATACTTGCCAGTGCGACCAGGCCGATCCCGCCTATCTGGATCAGCACCAGGATCACAGCCTTGCCAAAAAACGTCCAGTGAGCGGCCGTCGTCACAGTCACAAGCCCGGTTACACAGACACAGGTGGTAGCCGTAAACAGCGCATCCGTAAAGGAGGTCTGTGCTCCCGGCGCCGTACAAAAAGGCAGCCACAAAACAAGACCTCCCGCCAGAATTGTTAATGCGAAGCTAAAGGCAATAATCTGCGCTGTTTTTAATTTATGCAGCCTTTTGCTTATATTTGAAAACATTATTTTTTCTTACTTTTCTTCTTTTCATTTTTGTCATAGTTATGGGAAAGGGAATTACATACCTCCCACATATATTCCGATACATTTTTCTTCATGGAAAGAGCTTCGTTGATATCAAAGTCCACAAACTCGCCATGGCGGTATCCTACTACACGGCAGCTCTTGCCCTGAACAAGAAGGTCTACAGCCAGAGCGCCCATCATAGAAGCGTAAACCCTGTCCTTACAGGTGGGATTTCCGCCACGCTGCATGTGTCCCAGGATCGTTGCCCGCGTCTCAATACCGGTAGCGGCTTCAATACGCTTTGCCATTGCCTCGGAATGTCCGATGCCCTCTGCGTTAATAATAATATGATGCTTCTTGCCTAATTTACGGTTTTCGATAATGTTGTTGATGATCTTCTGTTCGTCATAGTCATATTTTTCAGGAATCAGAATGTCCTCCGCGCCGTTGGCGATACCGCACCACATAGCAAGATATCCCGCGTTACGGCCCATAACCTCGATGATGCTGCAGCGTTCATGGGAGGTAGAGGTATCACGTACCTTATCGATCGCTTCCATGGCGGTATTTACCGCGGTATCAAAACCGATGGTATACTCGGTGCACGCAATATCCAGGTCAATGGTTCCCGGTACGCCGATGGTGTTGATCCCCAGATTGGCAAGCTTCTGCGCGCCGGCAAAGGAACCGTCTCCGCCGATGACTACCAGGCCGTCAATGCCGTGCTTTCTGCAGACCTCAGCTCCACGCTGCTGGCCCTCCGGAGTACGAAATTCCGCACAGCGCGCCGTATATAAGAAGGTACCGCCCCGCTGTATGGTATCAGATACGTCTTTGGCAGTCATGTCAACAATTTCTTCGTTTAAAAGTCCGTTATAGCCTTTATAAATACCCTTTACATTCAGGCCGCTGCTGAGTCCTCTTCTTACAACCGCGCGGATAGCGGCATTCATTCCGGGCGCGTCACCGCCACTGGTTAATACGCCAATGGTTTTAATTTTGTTCTCTGCCATAGTTCATTCCTCCATCTTCTGATTCAGTCCGGCAACCGCAAAGGCATTGAAAAAGCTTATAAACAGCCGTCTTCCGTTGCCATATAGCTCTACACATATTCGGTTATAGTGTAAAGCATTTTCAAAAGTTTTTCAATACTCTTTCCACAACTTTAACATTAGATTCCCCATATTTTTTTCGCATCTGCGCAAGCTGCGGATCCTGTATCTGCACATGATAAGCGGCCGGAAGCTTTTTCATTGCCCTTACGTCCTTCAGATAAACGACCACGCTGTCCTGCCCCGGAAAATCCTTAAGCGTCTGCAGAAGCTCCGCCTCTTTTTCGGCATATTCATTCCTGTCCTTAAACTGTACCCACAGTTCCCTGGGAATGTCGTCGAAGGAACGAACCTTTTCCAGGATCAGCTTACTGGCGCGGTCGTCCTCAGCAGATACCCTTCCCTGAATAAATACCCTTGCTTCCTCATTGATCAGATGCTGGCACTTTTCGTAATCTCTGGGAAAAACCACCACCTCGACGGTCCCCACCAGATCCTCGACGGTCAGAAAGGCCATAACCTTATTATTTTTCGTATATTTTATGGTTTTATCCGTGATCATTCCGCCGATGATCACCTTTTGCCCGTCGCTGACATGGGGATATCCTGTCTCTTCATCCTGCTGGAAATCCGTTGTTTTCGCAGAGATTGTTTTTTCCATAACAGAGCGGTAGCGTTCCAGAGGATGGCCGCTTAAATAAATACCCAGAACCTCTTTTTCAAAGGCCAGGAGCATTTCCTCGTCATATTCCTCAAGATCGGGCATACGAATCTCATATTCCTTTTTTTCCTCCTCGCTTACAAGGTCAAAAAGGCTCATCTGCCCGGCCATGCCGTGTTTTTTATCCTGATTGATGCTGTCCACGATCCGGCTATACACCATCATTTTCTGCCGCCGGTTCCCCTCCAGGCAGTCCATGGCGCCGGCCTTAATGAAGTTTTCAATGGCCCGTTTATTTACAATGTTCAGATTACGTTCTACAAAATCCTTAAGGGAACGGTAGCTTCCGCCTTCCTCACGCTCCCTTACAATGTTTTCGATCACAGGGCGTCCCACACTCTTGATCGCCGAAAGCCCGTATCTGATGGCTCCGTTATCCACGGAAAAGCCGTAATCCCCGCAGTTAATATCCGGCGGAAGGATCCGGATTCCCATCTGCCGGCAGACAAGGATATACTCAGCGACCTTACTGGGCATTTCAATTACGGAGGTCATAAGAGCCGCCATAAATTCCACCGGATAATAGTATTTCAGATATGCGGTCTGGTAGGAAACCACTGCGTACGCCGCCGCGTGGGATTTATTAAAGGCGTACTTGGCAAAATCCGTCATATCGTCATAAATCTTATTTGCCGTTTTTTCCGGAATGCCGTTGGCAATACAGCCGGGGACTCCCTCCGCCTCATTTCCATATACAAAGTTCTGGCGTTCTTTTTCCATAACGGAAGCCTTCTTCTTGGACATGGCCCGGCGCACCAGGTCGCTTCTCCCAAGAGTATAGCCTGCCAGGCTCCGCACGATCTGCATAACCTGCTCCTGATAAACAATACAGCCGTAAGTAGGCGCCAGAATAGGTTCAAGCTGCGGACAGTCATAGCGGATAGTATCCGGGCGGTTTTTCCCACGGATATACTGGGGAATAAAGTCCATAGGGCCCGGGCGGTAAAGGGAAATCCCCGCGATCACGTCCTCAAGGCTCTGGGGCTTCAATTCCTTCATGAAATTCTTCATTCCCGCGCTTTCCAACTGGAATACACCGTCAGAACGCCCGGTTCCAAGAGAATCCAGCACCTTTTTATCATTATAATCGATCTTCTGCATATCCAGACACCTTCCGGTGTCTTTTTTGATCAGATTTACGGCGTTCTGGATAACGGTCAGGGTACGAAGGCCCAAAAAATCCATTTTCAGAAGTCCCAGCTCTTCCAGAGTCGTCATGGTAAACTGAGTGGTAATGGAGCCGTCCTGGGCGCGGGAAAGCGGCACATATTCATCCACCGCCTTCTGGCTGATCACAACGCCCGCCGCATGCATGGAGGTGTGGCGTGGAAGCCCCTCCAGGCGTTTTGCCATATCGATCAGATAATGGACGTCCTCCTGTTCCTCGTATGCCTTGCGAAGCTCCGGATTCATTTCCAGCGCCTTATTGATCGTGATATTCAATTCCTGAGGAACCATCTTGGCAATGGCGTCCACCTGGGCGTAAGGCATATCCAGCACACGGCCCACATCCCGGATCACGCCTCTTGCAGCCAGGGTACCGAAGGTCACGATCTGCACCACCCGGTCCTTGCCGTATTTTTCCACAACATAATCGATGACCTCCTGGCGGCGCTCAAAACAGAAATCCACGTCAATATCCGGCATGGACACTCGCTCCGGATTCAGGAACCGTTCAAACAACAGGTCGTATTTAATGGGGTCAAGCTGGGTAATCCCAAGGGTATAGGCCACAAGGCTGCCCGCCGCAGACCCTCTTCCCGGGCCCACCATAATATCATGGTCCCTTGCATATTTGATAAAATCCCATACGATCAGGAAGTAATCCACATATCCCATGTTTTTAATGGTATCAAGCTCATATTCCAGCCGCTCACGAAGTTCCTCCGTCACAGGCTGATACAGCCGTTCAAGGCCCTCATAGCAAAGCTTATTCAGGTACTCCCAGGAAGTATACCCTTCCGGTACGTCATATTTGGGAAGCTTTGTGACGCCGAACTCGATCTCCACATGGCACCGCTCTGCGATCCTGTGGGTATTTTCCAGCGCTTCCGGGGCATACGGAAAAATCTCCAGCATTTCTTCCGGGGACTTCACATAATATTGCCCGCCCTCATAGCGCATCCTGTCCTCGTCCGCCAGCTTCTTGCCTGTCTGCAGGCAGAGCAGGATATCGTGGGGCTGTGCGTCCTCCGCGGTGGTATAATGAACGTCATTGGTCGCCACAAGCTCGATGCCCGTCTCCTTATGCATACGGACAAGCTGCTGATTCACCATCTGCTGTTCCGCAATGCCGTGATCCTGTAATTCCAAAAAGAAGTTTCCCTTTCCGAAAATATCCTGATACCGCAGGGCCGCCGCTTTGGCTTCCTCATACATTCCTCTTGTGAGATTCCGGGAAACCTCCCCGGCAAGGCAGGCGCTTAAAGCGATAATGCCCTCATGGTATTCCCGCAGAAGTTCAAGGTCTACCCTCGGCTTATAATAGAAGCCCTCCACAAACCCCTTGGATACGATTTTCATCAGGTTGCTGTAGCCCTGGTTATTTTCCGCAAGGAGCACCAAATGGTAATAGCGGTCGTCTCCGGTTCCTGCTTCCCTGTCAAAACGGGATCCGGGAGCAACATAGACCTCGCATCCCAATATGGGATTGATCCCGGCCTCTTTAGCCGCCCGGTAGAAATCGATTACTCCATACATAACGCCGTGATCCGTGATCGCCGCGCTGTCCATGCCCAGTTCTTTTACTCTTGCGACATATTCTTTTATTTTGTTAGACCCGTCCAGCAGGCTGTATTCCGTGTGGACATGTAAATGAGTAAAATTCAAGTTCATTCCTCTTTTCAGCGATCAATCCGCAAAATGTGTCCGTTTTCGATCGTAACCTTTCCTTCTTTGAGAAGATGGCCCACGGCGCGCTTAAACGCGCCCTTGCTCAAAGAAAATTCCCTCTGAATGACTTCCGGGGACGCTTTGTCGTCAAAAGGAAGCGCTCCGGCAAATTCGTCAAGGACTTCAAGAACCGCTTCCGCGTCCTCATTGATCTGAAGATAAGCCTTCTGCCTGTCGCTGACGTTCATCTTTCCGTCTTCTTTAACCTCGGTCACACGCAGATCAAGAATCGTACCGGGACGATATTTCCCCTTGGCCTCCCGCGCGGGAATCAACGCGGAATATTTGTCGTCCACCGCCACAAAAACACCGAAATTCTCACTGATCTGGTATACTCTTCCCTTCACCTGATCGCCGGGCACATACGGCGTTCTGGTAGAAAGATATTGATAAACCTTCATCGTGGCGCAAAGGCGGCTGCTTTTATCCACATAAAGAGCCACCAGGCATTCCTCTCCCTCACGGACGCGCAGAGTCTGTTCGTGATAAGGAAGCAGCAAGTCCTTCTCCAGTCCCCAGTCAAGGAACGCGCCTATTTTTGTCACCTGCTTCACCTTCAGGACCGCCGTCTGGCCTACCTGAAAGGCCGGCTCCCTGGTCGTCGCGATCAAACGATCCTTGGAATCCTTATAAATAAATACCTCAAGGTTGTCTCCCTCTTTTGTCCCCTGGGGTACCTGTTTGGCCGGAAGGAGCACACGTTCCTCCGCCTCCGCATTCTTGTCTTCCGCTAAATATATCCCAAAATCTACGGTCCTGACCACCGTCAGAACCTGTTTCCTTCCTAATATAATCATAGTCGTCCTTGTTAATATATTTAATTACTTAACTTTCCTCCTGTTTGATTTCGCTTATAAGTATATCACACCTGAAAGCCCGCCGTAAACAAAATAAACAAAAAGCTGCCGGACATCACCGACAGCCTTACCTTTGTTATTCTTAGTTATTCTTAGTTATTCTTGATTATTTTAGATAATTTGGGGTTATTATTGGCCGCTGCGCGTCCGGCAGACATTTTGTTTTCTTTTATACAAGCTCTTCCACTCCAAGCAGCGATTCTACTTCCACGCCCAAAACCTTCGCAAACACAAACAGCTCATAATCCGCCACAAACCTCCTCCCGCTCTCAATCCTGCTGATACTGTCACGTTCCAGCATAACGCCTTCCACCTGTATTCTCGCAGCGAGATCACTCTGGGACATTTCTCTCTGCACACGTATCTGGTGTATTTTTCTTCCGCTTACGTTCTTTTTTCCTTGGTAATCATAGATTTTCATATATCCCCCGAATTGTAAAGCGGATATTCCCATTCCGCTCTGATATGTGCTAAACATCTGCAATTTTCTTGACACTAACACATATTCGGCGGAAAATTGTGTTAAAGGTCAGCATGGGCTATTTTTACTTGGTTTATTTTCCAATTTATGACTGATTCGTTCCTGTTCACACCCCCAAAACAGCCGCCCTCAAATGCCTTGACATAAATATCTATTCCGTATAAAATTATGCTTATGATTCCATTTTGTTTTTTTCTTATACGCCTTATTCCATTTTCCTATACAGTACGTTTCACACATTATCAGGGGGTTATACATGAAAATTATTATTGCTGACGATGAACCTAAGATTTGTGACCTGATCGCCAGACTGGTAGATTGGGATTCACTGGATATGGAAATTGTTTCCGTAGCTCATGACGGAATTGAGGCATTGACCGCAATTTCCCAATATAAACCGGATATTGTGATTACAGATATCCGTATGCCGGGATATGACGGCCTTGAGCTGATACGCCAGGGCCAGGAGTGCAGCCCTGAAACAGAATTTATAATCATCAGCGGCTACCGTCAGTTTGAATATGCCAAAAATGCCATTCATTACGGAGTGAAAAACTATCTTCTGAAACCAATTCAGAAAAATGAGCTTACAGATACTCTGACTAAACTCCGCAGCAACTATGTCCAACGGCATTCCCGCATCTCAACTGAGGAACAATACCAACTCCTTATGGAGAACAGCCGCAACCAGAAGCGTTTGGAATTTCTACAGGAAATTCTTCTGAAAAATCCTGGTGTTTCTCACAGTTTTTCCGTGGAAACGGCCAACGCCGCCTATTCCTACTCTTTCCGTGAAGGAAGCTTCCAGATCGCAGTAATCAAAATAGACGGACTAGATTCGACAGTTTCCACTGAAACCGATTACATCAATGATAAGATCCGCAGCTTCGTAAACAGAAGGCTGTCTGTGTACTGCTATGATTCCTCATATATTTCAGAGGATTCTTTCTATTATATCCTTATGAACTATGAAGATACCAACTGTAAAGAAGTACGCGGCGCATTAAAAAAATTCCTCAATGAGCTTCTCTGTCAAAAAGAGGTGCTTCACCATATGAATGTAACGCTTGGTATCGGCAGTGTACAGAAATCTATCTCAGAAATTCCGCTTTCTGCCAAAATTGCCCTACTGACCGTAGAGCAGCGTCTTGTCTCCGGAACTAATATTCTGATCGACGAGACATATCTTACCCAGGCCGCTCCGGATAACACTGCTTTTCTGGATTTTTTCAAACGGTTTTCTGCTGCCATGGACCGTCTGAATGAAGCCGAAATGACAGACAGCTTTTCTATATTAAGGAAGCAATTATCACAGACGCCCAATCTTTCCGGCCATGAGATCCTGCAGAACGCCAAAGAGATCCTTCATCTTTACATGGTTTCCATGCAGAGGAATAATTTTACAATACCGGAAAAAGAACATTTTTTTAACAAGACTTACAAAGCGCTTATTAACCAGAGTTCCTGGCAAAGCATCCTGTCCCTTTTGTCCAAAACCATTCTGGACTCCTATCGGTCCAGCCGTGATATACGCACGCTGGAAGCCAACCGACCTATACGGGAAGCCAAAAATTACATTAAATCCAACCTGAAAGAGCCGTTATCCCTGGAACAGATCAGTTCTATCGCAGGATTTAACCCAAGCTATTTCAGTTCTCTCTTTAAAAAAGAAACAGGCATTACCTTCTCAGAATACGTTATCCAGGTAAGAATGGAACGCGCCAAAGAGCTTCTTAAGGAAACCGACTGGAATATTTCCGTTATCTGCGAGGAGGTAGGTTACAGCGATTTAAAGAACTTCAACAAGAATTTTAAGAAATATACAGGATTAAGGCCAAATGAATTCCGAAAAATATACAGTTGATAAACAAAGCTTTTTCACAGGTTCACCCAAAAGATACCTTAGTACCCAAATCCGGAACTGGATGATAGCCGCCCTGCTGTTCTGTGCTGTCCTTTTGGGTATCCTGGCCTGTCTCACCGTCAGGCACAGGTTTTCCGGCAGAATTTTCATGATAATCCTCCTTGTTTTTATCTGCCTCTGTCTTACCGCATACTTTTTTATTGCCCGTAAGGCGACCAAAATATCAGATACTATTCAGGACACACTGAACAGCTATAGTCCAGAGGATATTTTTCAGGAGGATTTATCGGTCAATCCGGAGGTGGATCTGCTTTTTTCTACTCTGAACGAACGCTTCAACAAAACAAAATATCTGGATCTGTCCCAAAAACAGGCGCAATATCTTGCCCTTCAGAACCAGATCAATCCGCACTTTCTGTATAACACGCTGGAATGTATCCGCAGCGAGGCTGTCTGCGAGGGAATCGAAAGTGTTGCGATCATGACGGAAACGCTCTCCACCTTCTTCAGATATACCATATCCAATATCGACAAACTGGTGACGATCGAAGATGAGCTGAACAATATTGATAATTACTACCGGATACAGCACTACCGTTTTGGGGATAAGCTCAGCCTGACTGTCAGCTATGACACTGACTGTGAAATAAATATTCCCGGTCTTTTTATGCCTAAGCTTATTCTCCAGCCAATTGTGGAAAACGCCATTTATCATGGTCTGGAGCCAAAGGTGGGAAAAGGAAGCCTGCAGATAAAAATCAACTGCAATACCGATTATCTGATCATAAACATTATTGACGACGGCCTTGGAATGGAAAAGGAAGCCCTCGACCGCCTGAACCGGCGCCTTTTAAAGAATATTCTTTATAATAATGACGACCACTCTTCATCCAAGGGCGGTATTGCCGTTACTAACGTAAATAACCGGATCAAGCTCCTTTTCGGGGAACGCTACGGAATCCATATCCACAGCACCAAAAATGTCGGAACAGATGTGGAAATCACACTTCCGGTTATTTTAAAGGGGAACTCATGAAAAAAGAAATTTTTCGGATGATCAATGTCATCACCAACAGCCCGGATGCCGCCAATCTGGATGATATGAATCTTTACATTCACTTAGGGGAAATTATCGGTCTGATTCCGATCAATGGAATTGGCATAGAGGTCTTTTTAAATATGTTTACCGATACGCTTCCCATAAAATTCGGGAAGATCTATATTAACAACAAGCCCCTCAACAACCGCCAGCCAAGCAAGCAGCAATTAAATAAAATCTATATCCTCAATCAGCAGCGGAAGCTGGTTGAAAGTCTGTCTGTTCTGGAAAATATTTATGTTTTGAACAGCCTTCCCTTCCGCGGCATAATCCACAAGGAGCCATTGCTGCGCCAATATGCCTGGCTTATGGAGGATCTGGATTTTCATGTATCTCCTGACGCCCGCTGTGAACGGCTCTCGGAATATGAGCGCTGTGCCGTCGAAATCCTGAAAGCGATCACCCAGGGCGCCAAGCTGATCATTCTTTACGGTATGAGCGATATTATGGGGGCGGGAGATTTGGCACGCTTTAAGGATTTTCTGACCGCCGTATCCAGAAAAAATTATTCATTTCTGTATATCTGCGACCGCTGCGAGGAATCCGTCTCCTTTTGTGATAGAATTATTTATATGAAAGACGGCAAAGACATCCAAAGCTTCGACCGTCATGAACTTAGTTCTCCCAGGCACCTGAAATTTTCATATTCCCTGCAGTCGGCGGATCCTTTGGTAAAACCCGATCATATGGTTCCTTCCCTCCGTATCCGGCATTTGCCCACAGAGGTCTGCGAAGAATTCTGTTTTGACATTAATCAGGGAGAATGTCTGGTCCTTTATGATGAAACCAAAGACCTTCACAGGGAATTTATGGATACGATCCGCAATAACCACGGAAATCTCAAAAATCTTTTCTGTATACTGGAAGCGCATTCCCCGTCCTTCCGCGGTTTGGAAAACTCTGTGGGCACGCAGATCGCTGTGATCGGAGAAAATCCGTTATCGACCATGCTTTTTTACAATATGAGCTACATTGATAATCTCTGTATCCGTATGGAAAGCAAGCTAAAACGCATCCGCATCCCAAAAGCAGTAAAAGAAAGCATCCGGGCAGAATACCACGCGGTTATCGGAGACGATATTTATGCAGATTCCCTGCTCGGACTCAGCGCCGATTCTCTGTACAATCTTATTTATTACCGCGTTGCGCTGATCAATCCCAAGGCCGTATTTATTATTCAGCCTTTTTATAACACAGATATCTATACAAAAAAGCATATCCGCGGTTTGATCCGCATGCTTCAGGAAAAAAAGATTTCCGTGATCATTCTTTCCGCTGACCTGCAGGACAGTTCTGCCATTGCCAACCGCTGCCTGATCCTGGAAAACGGCAGGATCCGTCCTGAGTCATAAGCAGAAAAAACTGCTCCGGGGCAAATCGGAGCAGTTTTTTCAGGAGGAATTTCCTGTAATTTATCAAGCGATGATCTTTACTTTTTTTCTGACCTTCACATACTGCAGGCTGTCCAATATTACTGCAAAGATCAATACCAGACCCTTTACCATTTTCTGCATAAACGGACTCATTCCTGCCATGGACATTCCATTGCTTAAAACACCGATGACCAGAATACCCGCAAAAGCTTTTCCAATATTTCCCTTTCCTCCGTTCAGGCTGACTCCGCCCAATACACAGCCGGTAAGAACATCCATTTCATAACCGTCGCCTGCGCTTGGCTGGCCGCTTCCGATACGGCCCAGCATAACGATTCCGGCAATCCCTACCAAAAAGCCGCAGAAGGTATAGGCGAGGATTCTGATACGGTTGGAATTGATCCCGGAGAGATTTGCCGCATCCTCATTGCTGCCGATGGCATAGAAGTATCTTCCCAGATATGTTTTTGACAAAATGAAATAGCCCGCCAGAATAATAATGACCATGATCAGCGCCGACACCGGAATCACACCTGCAATATAGGTCTGGCCGATCCATTTCAGGGAATCCGGTATTCCATATACCGGAAGGCCTCCGCAGAGCGTGTAAGTAAATCCATACAGAAAAATCTGCATACCCAGAGTCATGATCAACGGCGGGACTTTAATTTCCGCAATAATTACGCCGTTAAGAAATCCGATACCTGTTGCAATAACCATTGCCAGAAGCATGGATACCCATACCGGGAGCTTTGCCTGTGTTACAAACATACTGATACAGACGACTACCAGGGAAACGCCGGAGCCCATGGACAATTCAATTCCTCCGGTCAGCAATACAAAAGTCATACCCACAGACAGAATAGCCATAACCGCAATCTGCTTTGAAATATTGATCATGTTTCTTCCTGTGAGAAAGGCCGGGTTCAAGATAGTAAATATCACAACCAAGATTACCAGAATAAATACAACTCCATATTTTTTAAATAAATCCAAAAATTTCATAATACTAACCCTCCTGTTGGTTTGCCGGATCCGTGCTTCATATCCCGGCTTTCTGCGGATACGACGCCGGATAAACTTTCCTTTTTACTGAATGCCTGACGCATACTGCATAACAGTTTCCTGACTAAATTCATCTCTTGATAATTCCTTCATCATATTTCCTTCATGAAGCACCAGCAGTCTTTCCGACATCCCCAGAAGCTCTTCCATCTCTGAAGAGATCAGGACAATCGCAATCCCCTGCTCTGACAATTCATTCATCAGCTTATAGATCTCCTGCTTTGCGCCTACATCCACGCCTCTGGTGGGTTCATCCATGAAAATCACCTTACATTTTGCCGCAAGCCATTTTGCCAGGACCACCTTCTGTTGGTTTCCTCCGCTTAAAGAATTTGCGGATACATCCAGCGACGGAGTTTTGATCCGAAGGATATCTTTTTGTTCTTCCGCGATCTGATACTCTTTCTTTCTGTCTATAACGGACATTTTGGAAATACGTTTCAGTATCGGAAGCGAAATATTCGTGCATATGCTGTCCTCTAAAAGAAGCCCCTGACGTTTTCTGTCTTCTGTGACAAATCCCATACCGGCTTCCACCGCATCCTTGGGATGCCGTATTCTGATTTCCTGTCCATTCAGATAGGTATGGCCGCCGTTCATAATATCCGCGCCGAAAATCGCACGGATCAGTTCCGTCCTGCCTGCGCCCACCAGACCGCCGATACCCAGAATTTCTCCTGCTCGCACGGTAAAGGAAATATCATGAACCTTATCTGCAATAATATTTTTTGCTTCAAATACCACTTCACCGATTTTATGATTTCTTTTCGGGTATTCAAAGGACATTTCACGTCCTACCATATAGGCGATCAGCTTATCTGTATTCATATTTTTAATATCATCTGTGATGATCTTCTTTCCGTCTCTAAGAACCGTTACGCGGTCGCCAATCCTGAACAATTCATTCAGGCGGTGAGAAATATAGATAATGGTATATCCCTGCTTCTTCAGATCCAGAACCATATCCAGAAGCTTATCCACTTCATCCTCTGTCAGCGGCGCCGTAGGCTCGTCTAAAATTAAAACACTGATATCTCTTGACAAAGCTTTTGCGATTTCCACAAATTGCATATAAGAGACTGTTAAATCCTTGACAGCCTTCTTACAATCAATGTTGACCTTCATTTTCCGGAATATTTCCTGCGTCTTCTTTTCCACGGTTTTCATGTCCGCCATTCCTCTTTTACGGATTTCATTGCCGAGAAAAACATTTTCGGCTACAGATAAATCTTCAGCAAGATTAAATTCCTGATATACAACCTCAATTCCCAAATCCTTGGAAAGCTTTGGGGTCATGGTATTATATACCCTCCCCATAAATTCGATCGTCCCGGAATCCGGCTCGTTCGCCCCGGAGATCATTTTAATAAAGGTAGATTTCCCGGCTCCGTTTTCTCCTATAATACAATGGATCTCCCTCTGGCGGAAATCAATGGAGACATCATCCAAAGCCTGAACTCCCGGGTATTTTTTTGAGATGTTTTTTAATGATAATACAATTTTCTCTTCTGGCATATTTGCCTCCCCACAAAATAGAGTAACTTTCTAAAACAGATAAATAATACAAAAATCAGCAAATTCTCTTTCCTCCTCCGGAAAATTTCCGGAGGAAGAACCGTTTAAAGCTAAAAATTCCCCAAATACTTCTGTTGACTTATTTATACAGGTTTTCGTCTGCTTTCCATTCATCCGCAGTATCAACCGTTACATTGATCATAGGCATGATAACGTTTTCTGCTTCTTCACCGTTAAGAACCTTAATACAAGCTTCCAGAGCATCCGCACCGCCGTTATAAACATCCAGTCCCACATCGCCGCGAAGGATCGTTCCGTCTGCAACAAGGTCAATCGCATCCTTTACGCCGTCATTTCCAAACATACCAAAGTTCTCATCATTGAGATCTTTTCCTGCTGTTGTCCATGCTTCGGAGAATCCCATAAGTGCTGTATCATTTGTAGCTACAACTCCCTTCATATCAGGATAGGACTGAATCCAGGTTTCCGCTGCCGCCACGCCGTCTTCAATTACCAGGCCTTCCAGTTCCTCAACGATTTCAATACGGGGATCGATCTCTGCGATCGCATCTTCAATACCGTCTACACGATCCCACTGATACTGGAATTCTCTGTGGCAGAGAAGGCCGAACTGGATTTTTTCTTCATCCGGAAAGTTTTCTTTCGTCCATTCTGCAGCCATGGTTCCTACACGGTAGCCGATCTCATAGTTGTCGCACAGGAAAGTAAGCTGATAATCTACCGGCTCCCCTGTAGACGCATCAATAATATTGTCGTCATATGCGCAGATAACAACCCCCTGATTCAATGCCTCTTTTACAACATCTGCAAAGGCCTCTCTGTCAAATGCATGAATAATAATCGCGTCATATCCCTGAGCCACCATGTTTTCGATATTGGCAATCTGGGTAGCAACATCATTATTGGCAACCTGACAGTCATAGTCCGCGCCTAATTCTTCCGCTCTTGCCTTCATACCTTCGGACATAGTGTTCCATACGGCCACGTCCATAGACTGAAGGCAGAAGCCTACCTTATAACCCTCGCCGGATTTTTCATTTTCTTCTGCATTTACCATCATGGGCATAGATGCGCACATTGCTGCGGTTGTTAAAATAGCTGCTGCTTTCTTCAAGTTTTTCTTCATAGTGTTTTCCTCCAATACTTTATTTTTTGTTTTTGCATGATTGCTCTTAAGAATTTGCTGATTTTTTATATGTTTCCTATATATCTCTCTTTTCTTTATGTCTCGTTATGCCAGCCCGTATTGCTGCAGCTTCTGTCTTTCGAAGTTCAAAAGGAACGCTGCTTCCCCGTCAATGGTTTCTTCTGTAGGCGTATCCAGGTTTCTCCACACCTTGATATCTCTTCCCACTTCTCCGCCCATCATGACAAACGGCTCGGATACGATACGGCCTTTATAGTTTACATCCTTCAATGCCTGAAAAATTTCATCCCAATCCAGATGCCCTCTTCCCGGTGCGCGCCGATTATTCTCACCTGTGTGGAAATTCACCAGATAGTCTCCCGCATAACGGATCGCATCGCCGATGTTATTTTCTTCAATATTCATATGATAGGTATCCAATAAAACTCCGATATTTTTACTGTCTACCCGTTTTACGTAATCTACGGCTTCTGCCGCTGTGTTGATCAGAACGGATTCGAAACGGTTTACCGCCTCCACACAGTACACAACTCCGTAATCCTCTGCTGTTTTAATAATCTGTCTCATACTGTCAATACTGCGTTCCAGAATGTCCTCCTTACCGTTATCCAGGACAAAATTGGTAATTCCCCAGCCGGCATAGCTGACGCCGGAAATTACTTTCCCATCCATAAAGCCTACGCGTTCCACAATCCTTTTTAAGTAATCCACACCGCCCATACGGATGTTCTCATCTGCGCTTGCCACATCATAGGCAGGATCCAGGCCGAGGCTGTAAGTCAGCTCAATACCTCTTTCATCAGCAGCCTTTTTGATATCCTTCATTCTCTGTTCGCTCATTTCCAGCAGAGGCTGAGCCTGAAATTCCAGTATATCAAATCCGATATCAGCAGCTTTATTTACATATCTGATATGGTCTGCATCCCATTTCTTCTCCCAAAAGTTCATAAAAATCCCCAATTTATTCATTCTTTGTCTATCCTCCTGTTTTTGTACACAATATTTTTATCTCTGTCCTTTCTGCGGAATCGCCTACGGAATCAGCGCCACTTTAAATGCCTCCGGATCCTTTTCTGCGACCTCAAATGCCTTTTCCCATTCTGCAAGCGGGAATTTATGGGAAATAATCCCGTCTGTCTTTAAGGTTCCGTCCACAATCCCCTTAATTACAGCGCCATAGCAATGTCCGGAAAGGTGGGAGCCAAGAATGTCCATATGCTTGGTATCCCCGATAATATTCCAATCCGCCGTCACATCCTTTGGAAATACTCCGAACTGAACATAACGCCCCATATTCCGAACCATATTTAATCCCTGGGAAACGCTCGGAGCGCTTCCCGATGCTTCGATGTAAACATCACATCCATAACCGTCTGTCAGCTCCATGATTTTAGCAACCACGTCTTCTTCCGCCGGATTAAGCGCCATATCTGCTCCAAATTCCAGAGCTTTATCCAAACGGTTCTGTCTTAGATCAAGCCCGATTATCATTTTGGGTGCCAGAAGCTTTGCGGAATTTACCATTGCCAGCCCGATGGCTCCAAGGCCGCTGATCACTACGATATCTTCGTGTCCGATCTTTCCTCTCTCTACCGCATGCATTCCGCAGGCATAAGGCTCGATCAGCGTTGCCTGCTCCGGGGTAATATCATCCGGCAGAATATGGATCACGCTGTTTTTCGGAAATCTCATATATTCCGCAAAGCCGCCCTGCGCATCCTCTTTAAACCCGAAAATATGATGTGGCTGGCACATCCAGTAATTTCCCTCACGGCAGAATCTGCATTCCCCACAGGGAAGTATCTGCTCTGCAAGAATTTTTTGTCCGATTTTTACTCTCGTCACCTTTTCTCCGATTTCCACTACTTCCCCATAAAATTCATGGCCGCCGATACAGGGCGCTTCGATATAGGCGTTTTCCGGACTTGTTCCCCACACCCGCTGTCCTCCGTGCAGAGTTTTCACATCTCCCGCACAGATACCGCAGCCCAGTACCTTAATTAAAATATCTTCGCTTCCGATTTCAGGAATCGGCACTTCATCCAGTCTGAAATCATAAGGCGCGTACATTCTTAATGCTTTCATTGTTCCATTCATCTTATCAACCTTCCCAATTTCCATTTCATTTTGCTTTTGTTTATTATGTTTGTTGCATAATTACCAAATTTTGGGTTCCCTATTTGTTTTCTTTATGCTTTTTCAATAAAAATTATAACATTTCAGGAAAATGTTAAATAGGGCATGGCTTTGGAATTATGGGGGTATTCTTTTGTTTTCGGATAAAAAAACTGCCGGATATCACCGACAGCCTTTCCTTTGTTATTCTTTGTTATTCTTTGTTATTTTTGGTTATTAACGATCACTGTGCATTCGGCAGCCATTTTGTTTTCTTTTACACAGGCTCCTCCACTCCCAGCAACGATTCCACTTCCACGCCCAAAACCTTCGCAAACACAAACAGCTCATAATCCGCCATAATTTATAACCCAAGAAACCCAAAAAATTTCTTAAATTTCTGAATCATTTCTCTTGAATAAAAGCTCACTTTCGCATATAATATAAGAAAAAGAAGAACTTTCTTCTTTCCTTCGCTAAATGATGACGAGTGACGGTTCCGACTCGTCGGTAAAATAAAAATTGACCGGGCGAAGATGATGTGTGACGGTTCTGACACATCGGTAAAATAAAAATTGACCGAGCGAAGCGAAATCCCGGCGAGGTTGACTCCAACTGGTCGACCTCGCTTTTTACGTTGCGAGGTATCGAAAAATGGAATATGATTCAGAATTATCACTTCTATCATCTAAATTTACCCAGGACTACTCTCCTGCTACATATCCTGAGTTGCTGCATAAACACGGACGTCCTTATACCTGCCTGCTAATTGATTCGCATGATGATTACTTTATTTGTGTGCCATTCCGCTCGTCTATCGGACACAAAAACGCTTTCATGTTTACCGGAACTACACGGTCACAGAAAATGAAATCCGGTCTTGACTATTCCAAAATAGCAATCATCAAAAACATTGATTACTTCGATTCAACCACAACGGCTCTTATCGATCAGGATGAATATGCTGAAATGATGAGAAATCTTCCAACCATTGTTCAGGAAGCAAGCGATTATGTGGATACATACATCAACCATGTCAACGGAACCGCGCCTATGCATCCACGTGCATTTTCACGAAAATATCAATATTCCACTCTGCCTTATTTTCACAATATCATGGGAATCTAAACGTCTGCTTTTGCCGTAGGATTTTTCACCCCTCTCACGGAGGTTTTCCATTCCTCATTCCATTTGAAATTTATCTTAGTAAGTCAAACTTCCCACACCAAATGGTGTGGGAAGTTTGACTTACTTCATTTATTTACTCTGTCCATAATAAGCGTTTGCGCCATGCTTTCTGTAATAATGCTTATCCTGCAGTTCCTGCGGGGCAGGCTTTACATCCGGGTTGATCTGCTCGCAGCGTGTCGCCATCTTGGCAACCTCTTCCAGCACAACTGCGTTGTGCACAGCCTCATGTGCATCCTTGCCCCAGGCGAACGGGCCGTGGTTTTTGCAGAGAACTGCCGGAACTGCCTCATAATCTTTATCCTTGAAGTAATCTGCGATCAGAATGCCTGTATTTTTCTCATAAGCTTCGTCAATTTCTTCTTTTGTCAGATTGCGCACACAGGGAACTTCTCCGTAAATATAATCTGCATGGGTGGTTCCATAGCATGGAATACTCCGTCCTGCCTGTGCCCAGCTTGTTGCCCACGAGGAATGGGTATGTACAATACCGCCAATATTCGGGAATGCATTGTACAGAACTACATGGGTAGCCGTATCGGAAGACGGATTGTATTCTCCTTCAACCTTATTTCCCTGCAGATCCACAACTACCATATCCTCCGGTTTCAGCTTGTCATACTCCACGCCGCTTGGTTTGATCACGAACAGCCCCTTTTCTCTGTCAATTCCGCTCACATTACCCCAGGTAAAAGTAACCAGACCGTATTTCGGCAGGTCCATATTTGCTTTGTAAACTTCTTCTTTCAGTTTTTCCAGCATAATCTTCTCTCCTTCTTATTTTTTAATTTGATATAAAGCGGATCTTCGCATTCCGCTTTACTGCGTCTTCATGAACGCAGGCTGCTATACTTATCTGCGTTCATATTCTCCTATTCGGCATTCATTACCTTGCTGCACAAATTTTATGACTCTGCGTGCCGTATTGTTATGTAAGTCCAGTATACCACTTGTCTGCACAAATAATCTACTTGTATATGCTCAAAGCACATATTTTCGATTACAGTACGGCATGTCAGGCTATCGCTGTTTACTCCTTTGTCCACTCTTTTAAATCTATTCTAAAGCTACACAGATTATTTCAGTTCTTTAAGCACAGCTAAACTCCACAATGGCATAAGGAGCATCTTTCTCATCATTGAGAAGAACCGTTACTTTGTCCTCATCCAAAGCAACTTTCGGGTTAATTATATCATGCAGTCTTGCCTGCTGCTTATATTCCGCACGCATCTGACGGATTTCAAAACCATCCGGCAGAAAATCCTCCGCCATGCGCACATACTGACAATTATTCACATGATGATTCGTATCAAGGTAATGCTTCTGCACACAAAAAGCCTCTTCTTCTTTCAATTCCTTTGGGATGCTGATTTTCCGGGGAGCATAGTTCATATCCAGCTTCTCATTCAGCTCATACCCCTCTGTATCACGCTCCGTCAGCTTTACCGGAAGCCCTGTCTGCATATCCATATAAGTCCAAAATGTATTCGCCCATGCAAGCCTCTCTCCATCTTCCGTATCCATCGTAAAATTACGCATTCCCAAAAAGCTGCGGAAGCTGTATGGCCATGTAGACGTCACAATCCTTTCCCCCATACGAGGATAACGCTGCACCACAACCTGCCATGCCGACAATACCCAGACTCTCTGTCTCTTTTTCAGTTCCTTCTGCCCCTGCCCGATAGACTCAGACTGAAACGTACAGCAATCCTGAAAATAATTCAAAATCCCCGGCAGCGTCAGACTGCCGTTTTCCCCAATCTCACTGTAACGGATACGCCCATCAAAACTATATGCCATTTCTTTTCCGTCCTTTCTATGATTTTCTTTTACCCATGAATCCCAAAAACTATGCTGATTCCCTGAGCATCTCTGAATTTCCAGCATCTCATGCCGCAGTACAAGCTTCCAAAAAATCTTCGTAGAATCTGGCAAAACTAATAGGGCACTTTTCCTTTAAAGTATCAGTTTCCGTTTCTTTTGCTATTTCTATCAAAATATCCCTGTCTGCTTCTTTATGATACTGTTCCAAAACCCGCCTCAGATAATTCTTAGGATAATCACTGGACGGATTATTTTTTTCACCCCATATCAGTTCCGGTTTGGAAGGCAGTTTTACCTTTTCCGGTTCTTTTCCAAAGCATTTTTTATACGCCATTTTATCAGATAACAGCCAGCATTCTATCATTTTTAACGATATCATCGGAACGCCTGTCCAACCTATATTCCCTATTCTCTGCAGCCCTTGTATAACATCAGAATATATTTGCTCATAGTACTTTTTGCAGTCTGTTTCCTTTGTATTTTTCCCGATCATGATCCGATCAGTATCACAATAAAATACTCCTGCAGTATATCCATTTTCTTTTGCATAAAGCGAAAACCTAAGAGCCGGAATTCCTTTTCCACTGAGATTTCTCATATGTCTTGCACCAAGCTTTATCCTGTTTTCTCCGTCAATTACTTTCTTTTCAATATACCCAATTTCCAAATCAACCTGAAATTCCTCTGCACACTTTCGAATCAGATAAACAATCGGTCCCGGAAGCCATTCTCCTGTCGGAGACTGCCATCCATAGTCAGTGGGACCTTCCCCATAGACAAGTATTTTCATTTTTTTCATCAGGCATCCTCCTCAGCCAGCAATATCTTTATAATATCATTGTTGCTCATATTCATAAATAGCTCTCCGGGATATAAATAACGCATTTTTTCATTTAATTCAGGAATTTCTGCCAATGAATTGCATTTACAGTTTCCAAATTGCGGCTCTCGATACATATACCGGATGCTCTCCTTTTCAACATAATCCAGAAATATGGGACTATGGGTAGTTACAATCATCTGACTGCTCTTTCTGTTACAATTATCCTCAAGAATTCTAACTATTTTCTCTGCATAATCCAGATTAATACCATTTTCAATCTCATCAAGCAGCATCATTCCTCTCTTATCCATTTCACAGATCGCCAGAAAAGCCAACAGACGAAGCGTACCGTCGCTCATATTTTTAGACTCAATCATCAATGATTTCTTTCTATACTGTTCCTCTGTCACCAAGTGTGTCCATCCCGGTTTTCCTTTGGTCCGTGCATCCACATTTACAATTTTCTCTCCCAAAGCCAGCTTGATTTTATCAATAAATTCTGCTTTCTGCTTCTGATTCATGGATTTTACAAAGGATGGCAGCTTCTCGCCTGCATTTCCTATGGTATTTACATCCCCCCGACTGGAAAGCCTCATCTTCTCCGGTGAAAGCATTTCAAAGGAGTCTGAATTAACCAGAAACATTTTTAAGGCCTGTAACACCGGAAATTCCGTAACGTCCATCATTTTCAGCACAGAGGAATTTGTTTGGAGTTTTGGAAGTGTCACCGCTTCCTGCACTGAACCATCCCAAATAAAGCCGCCCTTTGACTGTGTATACGACAACAGCACCTTTTCCTTGCCTTCTCCGTAAATCTCTACTGTTTCATGCGATAATTCCATAATATTCTTTTGAGTATAGGCCAAAATCTGTATTTCCCAACGTACCGGCAATAATTCGTTCTTTATAATGAGTTCCAGATTACAAATAATCGTAATTTTGGGGGATTTCTGCATTTGAGATTTCAAATCCGACACTTTCCATCCCCGTCTCTCCAGAATAACCCCAAAATCCTCCTTTGCCATATTAGCTATAAAATCCAGTGCCTGCAGAACCGTGCTTTTGCCGGACATGTTATTGCCTACAATAACGGTAAATGATTCTAATTCCATCTGAAAATTATTTAACGCCTTAAAATTATCCACATAAATACTTTTAATCATAATAATTTCACCTCCGCAAAATCTTTATTTTTCCCGGAAACAGGGAACTTCTCGTCAAGTGATATTAAATTATCTTTATCCTTCTGAGGTGTATGTGTAAAATTATAACATAGCTGCATCACATTGTGCAAAAATCTTTAAAACAAAATTCTTTCAGATTGTGGGAGTAATAGCACGGAACGATCCGAAGGTATCACGGGACACCGATTATTTGCTATAAAATAATATGAATAATTTTCTGCAGCACAGAAAAACGCCCTGCAAGCCGAACATTCCATGTCCGGCCCGCAGGGCGGCAGCTAAAGTGTGTTTCAACTCAGAAACTGTCTGATATCGATTCGATCTAAAATCGATTCAGCCTAAAATCAATTCATTTTGCTATAGGCTATCCTGATTCGGATGTCCTGATTGTAATTGCCGAAGCCAGCCCCGAACAATGTGATGCCGCCTACATTAGACGCATCGCTGGGAACCATGAATTTAAAACGTAAAGTGCTTTTATAATCTAATTCCAACTGGTTTATGGTTATGTTCGATACCTTCATCCCGTCAATATAAGTTCCCTTCCGGTTTATGACTAACATCTTTAACACGCCGTACTGATTCCAATTAGGGAACCACCAGTCCGGCGTAAAAATACCGCGGACGTCCCCAAAATCGCCGGCGCTTGTCCACATGCCAACCCATGTATCATTCAGGAAAAATGAGATATCCGAGGGCCAGTCATTGCTGACGCCGGGCGCCTCAGAACCGATTTCAAAGGATAAAGTGATCTGGTCAATCCGGGTGGCGTCCGGAAGCAGATTCGGGATAATGTATTCAATATATCCTCTGGTAAACCAAAGGATTCCCGCATCAATGCGATCCGGATGGGCAAAATATCTGGGGTCATCCACCTCTCCGATCAGATGTTTCGCAGTAGCAAGGCCGCAGGTCGGATAAACCTCATAATTTGAATAATGGCCGACTTTTAATTCCGTATTATAAATATTGCTGTGCTGAGATTCTTCTGATTCCACCTCGATCAGGATCTTATCGATAGCAATACTGCAGAGCTTTTGGTTGCCGTGAGATCCCCGTTCGATCGCCACCTTGATCAGACCGTTCTCTTCCATCTTTTTTATATGGCTGGTCAAAGCCCCGTTGGTAATTCCTAAATGAGAGGCGATCTCATTCATACTAAGCTCTTTTTCTTTCAGAAGCAACTTCAAAATATTAATCCGAATGTCAGAACCCAAAGTTTTAAATAATTCCAATCCGTCGTCGATATTTTTGACATGTAACATTTTTCTACTACCCCTTCGCATTTGTGGCACACCACAACAATTGATTATTTTAGATAAACCCAAACTAATAGTTCAATTGTACATAACTTTTCCCCAAAATGCAATGCCTGTTTCCAGAAAACCTGTACTTTTTGTAACCGGATCCCACATCATGGAAGGATCATGCGCTCCCGCAAACGCATTTTTCCTTACATTGTAATCATTCAGACGCAGCAAGTCCTCCATAGCCTCCCATTCCTCCTTTTTTATTTGTCTATTTTAAAAGGCAGCTGCAAAACCTGCCATTTCGCAACTGCCTTTCCCAAATTCGTCAAATAATTTATCAAATATGTAATTTTTAACCTTTTACGCCGGTAAGAGCCATAGACTCGATAATATAACGCTGGAAAATAAAGAACAAGATCAGCGTAGGCAGCAGCGACAATACGGAGGCTGCCATAATCAGCGGATAATCACTGTTTACTGCATAGGAAGAGTTAAACATACGGATAACCACCTGCAGGGTGTACCATTTATCCTTGGAAACGAAAATCGTCGGCGCAAGGTAATCATTCCAGATTCCCATGAACCACAGGATGGCCTGTGTCATCAGAGCGCCCTTCATCAGAGGAAGGAAAACGGAATAATAAATCTTGAAATAGCCGCATCCGTCAATCTTTGCTGCTTCCACCAAAGCGTCCGGGATACTGGTCAGGTTCTGACGCAGGAAGAAAATCATGCTGACGTTACCAAACAGGCCGGGCAGAATCAGAGGCAGAAGATTATTGGTCAATCCCATTCTTGTAAACATTACATACTGGGGAATCATAACGACTGCAAAAGGAATCATCATGGTTGCCAGAAGGCCCAGGAAAATTCCGTTCTTTCCCTTAAATTTCAGCTTACTAAAGGAAAAGGCTGCCAGGGAGGAGGTAAAGCTGCCGACCACCAGAACCGGAATCTCTACCAAAAGGGTATTACGCACGCCGCGAAGGAATTCCGGCTTCGCAAGCACCTCCGAGTATTTGCCGAATTTCCATGGATTGGGAATCAGGCTGAATTTCGCGGAAAGTATCTGGTTCTTGGTCATAAAAGAAGCAAAAATCATATACACCAGCGGAAATACCATGACAACTGCGCCAAGGCAGAGCAGGATGAATACAATTATATTAATTCTATGTTCCTTTGCGGTCATACCGCTCGAGGATTTTTCATCATTTTTAGCCATTTTCTTTCCACCTCCTACTCAATCGTCTTAACCCATTTATCCTGGCCGACAAAGTTGATCGCTGTAATGATAAAGATGATGATTGCCAGAATGAACGCCATTGCGGAAGCATAGCCCATCTGGTTGTTTCCAAAGGCCTTGTCATACAGATAGAATACAACCGTTGCAGCACTGTAATTCAAGCCGCCGTTGGGAACCATAACGAGTACCTCTACAAATACCTGGAAACCGCCGATAAGGCCGGTAATCAACAGATAGAAGGTAACCGGGGATACCAAAGGCCAGGTGATGTTTCGGAAAAGAGCCCAGCCGCTTGCACCGTCGATTCTGGCTGCCTCATAATAATCCCTGGGAATTCCCTGAAGTCCGGACAAATACAGAATAATGGACGTTCCCAGGCCCTTCCACGTCATGAAAATAATCATGGCCACCTTGACCCAGAATTCATCTCCCAGCCAGTTGGGGCCATGCTGGCCGCTTATGGCCTTGATGATGCTGTTTAACACACCATAATCATAGTTAAATACCCACATCCACAGGATAGATACGGCAACCAGGGAGGAAATAACCGGAATGTAATACATGGTACGAAGTACCTTGATACCCTTAATCTTACGGTTCATACCCATGGCAATGATAATACCGAGGATCATACCGCAGGGAATACCAAGCATGTAAATAATCGTATTAAGCAATACCTTCCAAAATCTATCATCTGTCAACAATTTAATATAATTTCGAAGCCCTACGAAATTATCCAGCATATTATTCATGCCGTTCCATTTGGTTAAGCTGGCAATAAATGCAAACGCAATGGGAAACGCCATAAAAATCAAAAATCCAACAAAGGGAGGAGCAACAAATGCAAGACCCCAGCAATGCTCTTTAAAAGCCGCTTTACTCATTTTTTTACGAGTTTGTACATTACTACTCACTGATTTTCACCTCCAAACCGAGATACATACGACAGACCATTTTTATGTATCTGTGTACACAAACAGCCGGCCGCGGACGTATTGCGACCGGCTGTTTTATGTTTATTATTCAACCATTTCCCATGCTTCGTCAAGGAGTTCCTGCATCTCCGGCTGAACGTCTTCGATATACTCTTCTACGGTTACGCTGCCGTTCTTTACGGTATCAAAGCCTTCGAAGAATCTGTCAAGCCAGCCTGCGCTTGGAGTGTAGGTGGACTCAATGAACTGTACGCCTGCATTGTCGGTTCCGTTCAGGTAGTTAAAGAATACGTCTACGTTAGACGGATAAGGAAGGTCTCCGTTTGTAACGGCATCCTTAAACTCGCCCTCAGCCATGGAGGTGATATTTGGCAGACGGATGGACTGTCCTGTGGTGATACCGGACATTTCTCTGTTTCCGTCCTCGTCAGCGCTCATGTAGTAAGCAAGCTTCGCTGCAAGGTCTTTGTTCTCAGAGCTTTCAGCTACACAGTAGCCAACAGTTCCGCACCAGGTAAGGGATTTTCCGGTGGAAAGGGTCGGGTACAGGCAGAGATCCCACTCAAACGGGAAGGTCTCGTCATCCATAAATGCAGCCACATCCCAGGTACCGCATGCATAGAAGGCTTCCTGTCCTGCAAGCCATCTCTGGTATACGCCAAGAGAAGCATCCTGCTCTACGGTAGGAGTTACTTTATATTCCAGTGTCAGGTCAACAAATTTCTGGCATGCCTCGATAAATTCCGGCGTGTCGATGGTTACGGTTTTGTAATCGTCAGATAAGAAGCTTGCGCCGTTGGACCAAATATACTGATACAGCATGAATGCATTGGCAGCTCCCATACCCCACTGATCGATTTCGCCGTCGCCGTCAGTGTCCTTGGTAAGCTGCTGGCAAACCTCTACGAATTCCTCATAGGTGTAGGGTTTGTTCGGATCCGGATAGTCAAGCCCTGCTTCATCAAACAGTTCCTTGTTGTAAGCATAAGCAAATACAGAAGAGTCATAGGGCAGTCCGTACAGGTCACCGGTGCCGGTAGCCTCGCCGTCATAACGGTAATTGTCCAGGATGTCCTGCATCATGTCGTCTGTGGAAAGTCCTGCCTCCTCCAGAAGCGAGGTGAGGGATGTGATATAGCCGTTGTCCACATACTGAGAAACTGTCTCCGGTCCTACATAGAATACATCCGGAAGATCTCTTGCGGTCATCATACCGGTGAGGGTTGTGTTATAGTCATCCTTTGTGGAGAACTGAACTTCAACGGTGCAGTCATTGGCTTCCTCAAACTTCTTAACCATGTTTGCCACAATTTCCTGCTCCTGCTCATTGGCATACACGAACATGGAAAGGGTTTCTCCGCCGTCTGCGTGTACCATGGTTACGGAACCGCATGTCATCACTGCTGCTAATCCGAGAGCCAAAAGTTTCTTTCTTCTCATATGAGTTCCTCCTTTTAT
>JAUNGB010000050.1 GCA_030524715.1 Eubacteriales bacterium
TGGATATTGTCACAAAAGCGAAAAAGTCCTGTACCGCATACCAGAAGCCCGGCCCACGCAAACCCGGAAGAGGACGGCCGCATAAAAATTTTCCGCCTTTTAGGGCAAAAGCCCGAATTATGCATAACACAAATAATTCAGAAACTGCAACTGCTCCTTTATTTCATTTTGTCTAATGCTTTCACATGGCAACAGAAGCGTTTTTGTTTCTTTCCCAAGCCTCCCGTCCAACATTCTCACCATGGTGGATTTACCGCATCCCGACTTCGCAAAAAGCCCCGCCATAAATGACGGGGCTAATGTTTAAATAATATGCACTTCAACCGTAAGGTCTTTCCACTGACCCTTCCTTAAGTAATCTCCATTAGCCTTACGAAAGGCCAGTGCTTGCTCAAAATCTATCTTAAAATCAAAGTATAGATTTGAACTCCTACCTATTTGCAATCGCTGCCTGCGCCGCTGCCAGTCTTGCGATTGGTACACGGAATGGTGAGCAGGATACGTAGTCTAAGCCGATCTTATGGCAGAATTCTACGGATGTCGGATCGCCGCCGTGCTCGCCGCAGATACCGATGTGCAGGTTCGGATTAACCGGTTTGCCTAACTTGATAGCCATTTCCATTAACTTGCCAACGCCGGTCTGGTCAAGCTTAGCGAATGGATCGTTTTCGAAGATCTTCGCATCATAGTAAGCATTCAGGAACTTGCCTGCGTCATCACGGGAGAAGCATTCCTGCAAATGCTTTGAAATCCCCGCTCATTTTGTTTTACAATAGCATTTTCTTTCTAAGCATAACGTCAATTTCATTCAGATCAACATCCGGTTCATCTTGTTTCTCTCTTGTGTAGTCTCCATGTCCTAAATCATACTGTTGGATAAACCGTACCATGCCTACCGGACCGAGTGCGTCTTTCAATGCCTGCATCCCTGCTGTTCTTATTTCTATCGGATTATTTAAATTAACATTTAACATCTAAATCGCCTCCCATGCAAATTTTAGCGGGTTCATTACCTTTACTTCTAATTCTAATCTGGCTGCCATCTTTTCCAATTTATCGTCCGTTGTCAACATCACATCTGCCTGTGCCATCTCTGCTGCGGCAATGTGAAGGCTGTCAAACGTCCTGATTTTCGATTGTTGCATAATTTTTTGCGAACGTATTTTTATCTTCTCCGAATAAAGTATGCGTTGGTCTGCTACTTTATATAACTCCTTTACCTGATACCTTTTTGCAATGTCATGCATACGTTCCATTTCAAGTTCCAGTATATCACTCCCCACAATATGGTACAAGCCTGTCTGTCCTCTTTTTAATATTGTAAGGATTGCTTCACTTTCCAAATGAATCCGTTCCTGTGTCTGATCATCAAACGGTCGGTTATAACAGCAATTATCCAAATATATCTTCATTCGCAACATATCCCTCCTCGTTTCTATTCCCATAGTCATACCCATATTCAGTCAACATGCTACTTTCTTTTATTGTACTGTACTTTTCATGCGGATTCAATCTTTTTCTTCATTTTCAGCTTCACTTTTAACTTCACTTGTAACAGTTCAGATAGCCCTCAAATTTTTTTAAAAAAAGTGCTGAAATTTTTTCAAACCACTCACTCATGAACTGTGGATAACTCTTTTGATTTTCCGTTTTTTTCTTACCATGTGGATATCTTTCCCCTTTTCCGTTCCAATAGGCAAAAAGGAAAAGGGGGGATTCCCGGATAACTCTGTATTTTATCCACATCCCCAATAAAGAACCTTTTCCTTTTCCACCGTCAAAATGACGGGGCGTATTCCCCGCCACATTCGCTTTTTTTCTGTATATATGATAGAATAATTCTATCATATATGCGGAAAGGAGGCTCCTTATTTATGGGCGGTAATTATGAAAAGGGCATGTACCACCAATTGATGGATGTCATGGCAAGATTAGATGCCATGGAAACGGAACACCAAAAAGACCGGAAAGAGATCAGCAGCCTGACGGCAGAAGTAAAGAGCCTCCGCAAAGAAAACACACAGCTCCGGGCAGAACTGGTACAGGTAAAAGAAGAAAACGCCACCCTCCAAAAAGAAAATGCTGCCTTGCGCAAAGAGAACCAACTGCTGAGGGATGATAACGAACGGATGAAAAGGATCCTTGGCAACGACAGCACAAACTCGTCGGTCCCGCCATCCACTGACCAGCCCGGCAAAGCGCCAAATACATATAACAGCCGGAAACCAACCTCCAAAAAGGCCGGGGCACAGCCGGGCCATGCCGGCCACCATATCTCAAAGGCAGACGTAGAAAAAAAGATAAAAGAGGGCGTCTTTGCCCATACCGTCATGGAGATCGGGGACAGGTCCATGCCGTATATTACCCGGTACCGCCTGGACCTGTCTGTGGGAACAACCGCTGCCGAGATCCGGATCCATGCAGACAAGGATGGGAAATATAATATCCCGGACGAATACCGGGCAGACGTATCGTATGGGACCACCCTAAAAGCGATCGTTGCTTTTCTTTATAGCGAAGGGGTTGTTTCCAATGACAGGATCGCTACCTTCCTCAATTCGCTCTCCGGTGACACCCTGGACATTTCAACTGGGAGCATTTACCATTTTTGCCGGGGGTTTTCAGAGGGGTGTGCCGCCGTGCGCCCGCAGATTAAGGAAGCGCTGCTGAATGCGGGAAAGATCTGTACAGACGCAACAGGGATCAAACGGAACGGGAAACAGGAATATATCCGGAATTTCAGCACAGAGGATTGTGTGCTTTACTGCGGGTCGGAAAAGAAAAATATAAAAACGCTGGAAAAGTTCCGTATCTTCCAGGCGTTTACCGGGACGCTGATCCACGACCATGAGACCGCGCTCTATCATTTCGGGGGTGCGCATGGGGAATGCAATGTGCATCTTGCACGGTACCTGCGGAAGAACACGGAAGAAACCGGGAACCAGTGGAGCCACAGGTTGTGCAGTTTCCTCTATGGGATGAATGATGCGCGCAACCGCTGGATCCAGCAGGGAAGGATATCTTTAGGGGAGGAGGAAACAGCAAGATACGTAGCAAGGTATGAGGAACTTGTGTCCCTTGGCTGGGAGCAGAATAAAAAAACGCGGGGGAGGATTGCCAAAAAAGAAGAGAGGGCGTTGCTGAACCGGCTGGAAAAATATAAACAGAACCACCTGCTGTTCCTGTATGATTTCCAGGTCCCATTCAGCAACAATATGTCCGAAAAGGACCTGAGGATCTGTAAAAACAGGCAGAAGATGGCAGGAGGGTTCCGCACAGTTGCCGGAAGAGAGATGTATTGTAACATCATGAGCTTTATAGAAACCATAAAGCGGAGGAAACAGAATATATTTCAAAGCATTATCGCACTTATGAATGGCACCCCAGCCATCAGATGACTGGGGCTTAAGTGTGCTGTCTATAAAAAGGTATCTGAACTGTTACCTTCACTTTAATCTCACAATTTTTTCCATCCGCTGCTGCCATTTTTTAAAGATATTCCCAGGCGTCTCTCACATTCAAAATCGCCTGAATATCGTCATGCTGTACGCCCGGTACATTCACGCCCTCCAATATGGGCTTTGTCTGCCGAAACGTTACCGCCCTGTAAGTTTTTGGCCTGACTTATTTAGCCGTTTAACACATATATTATTTAATGCTTTTACAGGCAAATCTCAGTCTAACTATTTTATTAACTGTTTTGAAAACAACTCTGTTACACGGCAAACCTCTTTAGCCTAAAATTTTCACCCCAATTCTTGGGCTTTTCAGGCACAAATTCATCAATAAAACACCAATTTTATTGATAAAATGCTTTTTTTCGGAATTTTCTGCCGGTCAAAAAAGACCTCATACTGTGTTTCCACAATACAAGGTCTGTTTCTTGAGTAAATTTTAGCCTAAATTATGTTGCCGTTTAACACATATTTTATTAAGTGCTTTAACAGGCAAATCTCAGTCTAAACTATTTTATTAACTGTTTTAAAAATACCTCAGAATCCCTGTTTATTTATTTGCAATCGCTGCCTGCGCTGCTGCCAGTCTTGCGATTGGTACACGGAACGGTGAGCAGGATACGTAGTCTAAGCCGATCTTATGGCAGAATTCTACGGATGTCGGATCGCCGCCGTGCTCGCCGCAGATACCGATGTGCAGGTTCGGATTAACCGGTTTGCCTAACTTGATAGCCATTTCCATTAACTTGCCAACGCCGGTCTGGTCAAGCTTAGCGAATGGATCGTTTTCGAAGATCTTAGCATCATAGTAAGCATTCAGGAACTTGCCTGCGTCATCACGGGAGAATCCGTATGTCATCTGAGTCAGGTCGTTTGTACCGAAGCAGAAGAAGTCAGCTTCTTTAGCGATCTCGTCAGCAGTCAGGGCTGCTCTCGGGATCTCGATCATGGTGCCTACTTCGTATTTCAGGTCGGAACCTGCTGCCGCGATTTCAGCGTCTGCTGTCTCAACAACGAATTTCTTTACATATTTCAGCTCTTTGACATCTCCAACAAGCGGGATCATGATCTCAGGCTTGATGTTCCAGTCAGCGTGAGCTTTCTTTACATTGATAGCGGCACGGATAACCGCGGTTGTCTGCATCTTTGCGATTTCCGGATAAGTAACTGCAAGACGGCATCCACGATGACCCATCATCGGGTTGAACTCTACGAGAGATTCGATAACTGTCTTGATTTCTTCCACTGTCTTGCCCTGAGCGTCAGCCAGCTTCTTGATATCCTCTTCTTCTGTAGGAACAAATTCATGAAGAGGCGGATCCAGGAAACGGATAGTAACAGGGTTGCCTTCCAGTGCTTCAAAAAGACCTTCAAAGTCTTCCTGCTGATATGGAAGGATCTTTTCAAGCGCTTTTTCTCTTTCTTCAGCAGTTGTGGAGCAGATCATCTCACGGAATGCGTCGATACGTCCCTCGCCGAAGAACATATGCTCTGTACGGCAAAGACCAATACCTTCTGCGCCAAGCTCAACGGCTTTCTTAGCGTCAGCCGGAGTATCAGCGTTTGTACGAACCTTCAGAGTTCTGTATTTGTCAGCCCATGCCATGATTCTTCCGAACTCACCGGCGATAGTAGCGTCTACAGTCGGGATGATTCCGTCATAGATGTTACCTGTAGTACCATCGATGGAGATGCAGTCTCCTTCATGGAACTCTTTGCCAGCCAGTGTGAATTTCTTGTTTTCTTCGTCCATAGCGATCTCGCTGCAGCCGGATACACAGCACTCACCCATACCACGGGCTACAACTGCTGCATGAGAAGTCATACCGCCGCGAACAGTCAGGATACCCTGTGCGGATTTCATACCGGTGATATCTTCCGGAGAAGTCTCAAGACGTACAAGTACGACTTTTTCTCCTCTTTCTGCCCATTCTACAGCGTCATCTGCCGTAAATACAACTTTACCGCAAGCAGCTCCGGGAGAAGCGCCAAGGCCTTTTCCGATCGGAGTAGCAGCCTTTAATGCAGCAGCATCAAACTGCGGATGCAGTAAGGTGTCAAGGTTACGCGGATCGATCATAGCAACTGCTTCTTCTTCTGTTCTCATTCCTTCGTCTACCAGGTCGCAGGCGATCTTCAGAGCAGCCTGAGCAGTTCTCTTACCATTACGTGTCTGAAGCATATACAGCTTGCCGTGCTCTACGGTAAACTCCATATCCTGCATATCTCTGTAGTGATCTTCCAGAGTCTTGCAAACGTTCTTAAACTGAACAAATGCTTCCGGGAATTTCTGTTCCATCTCGGAAATGTGCATAGGTGTACGAACACCTGCAACTACGTCCTCGCCCTGTGCATTGGTCAGGAACTCACCGAACAGACCGTTGTTTCCTGTAGCCGGGTCTCTGGTGAATGCAACACCGGTACCACAGTCATCGCCCATGTTACCGAATGCCATCATCTGTACGTTAACTGCGGTACCCCAGGAATACGGGATATCGTTGTCACGACGGTAAACGTTTGCACGCGGGTTGTCCCAGGAACGGAATACAGCTTTGATAGCACCCATTAACTGTTCCTTCGGATCAGTCGGGAAATCAGCGCCGATTTTTTCTTTATATTCAGCCTTGAACTGGTTAGCAAGCTCTTTCAGGTCGTCTGCTGTCAGTTCAACGTCCAGAGTAACGCCTCTTTCAGCTTTCATCTTGTCGATGAGCTCTTCGAAGTATTTCTTACCAACTTCCATAACTACGTCAGAGTACATCTGGATGAATCTTCTGTAGCAGTCCCAAGCCCAACGCGGATTGCCGGATCCGGCAGCTAATACTTCAACAACTTCTTCATTTAAACCAAGGTTCAGGATGGTATCCATCATACCTGGCATGGATGCTCTTGCACCAGAACGAACGGAAACAAGCAGAGGATTTTCTTTGTCACCGAATTTCTTTCCGGTAACTCCTTCCATTTTGGTGATCGCTTCCATGATCTGGCCCATGATCTCGTCATTGATCTGTCTTCCGTCTTCATAGTACTGTGTACAAGCTTCTGTTGTGATAGTGAAGCCCTGCGGTACAGGAAGACCAAGGTTTGTCATTTCAGCAAGGTTGGCACCTTTACCACCCAGAAGGTTTCTCATAGTTGCGTTACCTTCTGTAAACATGTAAACCCATTTTGCCATTTTACATTTTCCTCCTAATTATTTGTTCTTTTAACATAAAAATATGTTTTATACGCACATAATCATTTTATAGAGTTCTTGGCAAATAGTCAAGGTCTACTGGCAAAAAAAGGGCAAAAACTTCTCAGTTTCTTTTTCTTTTCTTTTTCGTCATCCGTTTTTCGCTCCAAAAACAAGTATTCGGGGCAGAATTGTAACACCCCTGATACAATTCTGCCCCGTTCAGCCATTGCCTTCTCACAAATAGTTATCCCGTCTATCTGTAAAAACGCCCCGATAAATACTTCTCCTTTGCGGCAAATGCCGCTTATTATATGTGACATTTATAGTAAACAGCAAATTCATTTGTTATCCGCTATAATTGTCTGTTTTCTGATATGATTATTATAATTATCTCTTTTTCTTCTGATTCAGAACCAAATGTCTCGGCAGACCATTTACCATGATCGGCTGGTAGTCTCCCTGGATCAAAGGTTTGATATAATCAAGAAAGTCTTTGGTCACATAGGTTGCGTCCTTGTTCATCCAGCTTCTGGGAACAAGCTTCTCTTCGTTGGCAATACGATGCACGTCATAAACTCCTGTTGCAGCCATATACGGATCATCGGAAACTCTGTCGATAACGATCATCTTGCCTGTATCACCCTCGTCAGCAGCCTTGACAGCGGCGCCGCCTACCATCATCGCCTCGTCGATATCTGTACGGGAAGCCATATGGGAAGCGCTTCTCTGTAAAGTGGACAGTTCTACAGCCCTTGTCTTGCAGCCGCACTCTGCCGCAAGGAAGTTAGCCAGATATGTAGCGGTACCCTGAAGCTGCTTGTGTCCGAATGCATCCACATAGTCGCCGACGCTTCCCAGTTCGCATACATATCTTCCGTCGGCAAGCTTGATTCCTTCTGAAACAGCGATCACGATGGAAGATTTTTTCTTCAGGAGCTCCTTTACCTTTACAAGGAATTTGTCAATGTCAAAGGGAACTTCCGGCAGATAGATAAGATCCGGTCCGTCGCAGTCCTCTGTCTTGGCAAGCGCGGTCGCGCCGGTCAGCCAGCCTGCATTACGTCCCATGATCTCCATGATCGTGATCATGTTCTTCTTATAGGTGAGTCCCTCTGCGTCACGGATAACCTCCTTGGTGGAAGCGGCGATATATTTGGCGGCGCTTCCGAATCCGGGCGTATGGTCCGTAAGGGCAAGGTCATTATCAATTGTCTTGGGAACCCCAAGGAACTTCTGTGTCTGTCCTGTAAGGATCGCGTAGTCAGACAGCTTCTTGATAGTATCCATGGAATCATTTCCGCCGATGTAAATAAATGCGTCAATATCCAGTTTATTTAAAATTTCAAAAATTTTCTCATAGATTGCTTTATCCTGATGGATTTCCGGGAGTTTGAAACGGCAGGAGCCCAGAAATGCGGATGGAGTTCTCTTAAGAAGCTCGATGTCAAGCTCAGAATGAATCTGTGTAGATAAATCAATGTACTGCTCGTCCAATAAGCCCTGAATGCCGTGAAGCATACCATATACCTTGTCAAAACCACGTTCGATCGCGTTCTTATATACTCCAGCCAGACTGGAATTAATAACAGATGTAGGGCCACCGGACTGTCCTACAATGATGTTTCTCTTCTTAGCCATAATCTTTTATCCTCCTCTGCAACGGCCTATAATTGCCAATTCTAACAAATCAGCGCGGTAAAGTCAATAAAAAATTGTCGATTTTGTAGATTTTTTCTCGTCAAAGGGATGCGGCCATGGTATAATAAAACCAGTCTTTGGAATCAGTCCAACAGCCGCTGGGGCGTCGCGCCGCCGCAGCCATTTTATAAAAAATTCCAGGAGGTGCACTATGCTGCATACAATTGAAAACGACAGATTAACGATCACTGTTTCCGACCACGGAGCCGAGCTTGTAAGCATTTATGACAAAAAAAATGACCGGGAGGTCCTCTGGCAGGCAGACCCTGCTTTCTGGAAACGCCATTCCCCGATCCTGTTTCCCAATGTGGGACGCCACTTCGGGAACCATTACCGGATCAACGAAAAAGAATATCCATCCGGCCAGCACGGCTTTGCGCGCGATACGGAATTTTCCTTCTCCGGAAATACCGGAACTTCTGTTGCCCACACCCTCTGTTCTTCTCCTGAAACAAAAGAGAATTATCCCTTTGACTTTGAGCTTCAGATTACCCATGTTCTGGAGGGGAATAAAGTCCGTGTTTGCTGGAAGGTGATTAATACCGGAAAAGAACGGATGTATTTTACTATCGGCGGACATCCTGCTTTCAATGTGCCTGTTCTTGCCGATACGGAATATTCCGACTATTCCCTGACCTTTGACGGGCAGGAGTCTCTTGATTACCTGCTGATCGATATGGGTTCCGGAACCGCTGTAAAGGATCAGGTACATAAATTGGAATTAACAGACGGTACTCACGCCCTTGATGAGCATATGTTTGATAAGGACGCCCTGATTTTTGACAACTGGCAGATCGCCCGGGCAGGCATTGCTATGCCGGACGGCACGCCATATCTGGAATTATCCTGCGAAGGCTTCCCGAGCTTCGGAATCTGGTCTGTCCCCGGCGCTCCCTTCGTGTGCCTGGAACCATGGATGGGGCGCTGTGATGATTTTCAGTTTAAGGGAACCCTAGAGGAAAAAGAATATATAAATACTCTTGATGCGGGGGGGATTTTTGAAAAAAGCTATTCTATACAGATTTTCTGAGCAAAGCGGGCACTTCGGACATTTTCTTTTTGCCGCAAGCTCATGAATGCAGATAAGTAAAGCCGGTGCGGACCTGAAGCTTCTTCCCAATGTCCGCGCCGGCTATTTTACAGGGGCAAACACGCTTCAGTACAACTTTGTACTGATCCTGATAGCTCCCAACAGCATTTTATATTTCGGATTCCAATAGTATATTATCTTTCCATATGTCTTTTCTGTCTTACTCTTCTTCAGTTGTATCGCTGGTTTCGCTCAGTGTTTCTTCTGAATCTGAGGCATCATCTGCGGTATCCGCTTCCGTATCTGCATCTGCATCCTCAGCAGTGTCCTCTGTTGCCGCAAATTCCTCAGCGATCGCGTCGCTGTGCCCGATCACTGTCATTTCCGTAACAATATCGTATTCGTCTTCTGTCATTATTACAATATCGCCCACCTGAAGATCAGCAGAGGTTATCTCTTCTACAGCGCCGATCTGATACTCTGCGTTCTCGTTGCTGTCCGTAAGAACGGCAGTTTCTGTATCGGATTCTTCTGTGTCTGTAGTTTCTGTATCTGCCGCTTCTGCGTCTGTAGTCTCTGTATCTGTGGTTTCTGTATCAATATCTGCAGCATCTGCATCGGTCGTCTCTTCTACCGCGTCAGCAGCTTCTACTGTAATCTCTGCCTGAGGTTCTGTCTCACTGTGAAAAACAATATCGTCCAGAGACATCAGGGTCCATTCTTCTCCGTTAAGCTGTAATACCATCTGTTTCTTTGCAGCATCTTCAGCTTCGTATGCGCTCTCTTCTGTATCTGCTGCTTCCTCTGAATCTGTACTTTCTTCTGTATCTGCGCTTTCTGTTACATCAGCCATATCGCCTGTCGCATCAGCTAAGTTTCCTATAGACACCGTAACTCCGTCCTCTGAAATATCGGTTACCACTCCATAAACGTCAGTTCCCTCTGCCGTTTCTGCATCGGCGTCAGCTTCCTCAGTCTCTCCGGTATCCGCCTCCGTTTCTGTGCTTTCTGTATCTTCGGCGCTTTCCTCTGTGCTTTCTGCTGTCGTATCAGAAGCTGCATCTGCTGCATATACATTCATAGAAGAAACCGTTAAAACTAATCCTAACATCATTGCTGCATATTTACGTTTCATTTATCATCAATTCCTTTCTTTTATTGATGAGTATACTTTAATCGAAAAATGTGTTCATTGCGTGATGATTTTCGTAAGATTCTGTGTTCTTGCAGGATGTTGCCGTTCACACCTGCGCTTTCCGCAAGATGTCTTTCGAGCTACGCTGACATAATTCCCAACTGAATCCCTGCCCGTAAATACAAAAAACGGGCAGGATTTCTCCTGCCCGATGGATTATTATCCCGCCCGATATTCCGGAAAAATATCAGAAAGTAAATTTATCTGCAAAATAAGCTTCCAGTTCGTCGATCTTCACACGAACCTGTTCCATAGTATCACGGTCTCTGACAGTTACCGCTCCGTCTGTCTCAGATTCAAAATCATAGGTGATGCAGAACGGAGTTCCGATCTCATCCTGTCTTCTGTATCGTTTACCGATGTTGCCGCGATCGTCATACTCGCAGTTATATGTTTTGGATAACTGCTGATAAATCTTCTCAGCGCCTTCATTCAGTTTCTTGGACAAAGGCAGGACGCCGATCTTTACAGGCGCCAGCGCCGGATGGAAATGAAGTACAGTACGGACATCGTTCTTTTCTGCGTCCAGTACTTCCTCATCATAAGCGCTGCAGAGGAATGCAAGTACCATACGGTCAGCCCCAAGAGAAGGCTCGATAACATACGGAACGTATTTCTGCTTCTTCTCATCATCAAAGTAACTCATATCCTGTCCGGATACATTCTGATGCTGTGTCAGGTCGTAGTCTGTTCTGTCTGCGATTCCCCAAAGCTCGCCCCAGCCAAAGGGGAATAAGAATTCCACATCTGTAGTAGCCTTGCTGTAGAAGCTCAGTTCTTCCTTGTCATGGTCGCGGTAACGTACCTCGTCTTCCTTCAGGCCAAGGGAGCTTAACCAGTCAAGACAGAATTTCTTCCAGTATGCAAACCATTCCAGATCTGTATCCGGCTCACAGAAGAATTCCAGTTCCATCTGTTCAAACTCACGGGTACGGAAGGTAAAGTTACCCGGGGTAATTTCGTTACGGAAGGATTTACCGATCTGGCCAATGCCGAACGGGATTTTCTTTCGGGAGGTTCTCTGTACGTTCTTGAAGTTTACAAAAATGCCCTGTGCTGTCTCCGGCCTTAAATATACGGTATTTTTCGCATCCTCAGTCACACCCTGGAAGGTCTTGAACATCAGGTTGAACTGGCGGATATCCGTAAAATTGTGCTTGCCGCAGGTAGGACACGGAACCTCATGCTCTTTGATAAACGCCATCATTTCTTCCTGGGACCATGCATCTACGGTTCCCTCTAATTTGATGCCGTGTTCTTCACAGTAATCTTCAATTAACTTGTCCGCGCGGAAACGCTCGTGGCATTCCTTGCAGTCCATCAGCGGATCGGAAAATCCGCCCAGATGTCCGGAAGCCACCCATGTCTGGGGATTCATCAGGATCGCGCAGTCCACACCTACATTATACGGGGACTCCTGAATGAATTTCTGCCACCATGCTCTTTTGACGTTGTTTTTCAGTTCTACTCCCAAGTTGCCGTAATCCCATGTATTGGCAAGACCTCCGTAGATTTCTGAACCCGGATAGACGAAGCCCCTGGCCTTTGCCAGAGCTACGATTTTCTCCATTGTTTTTTCCATAATATCTCTCCTCATTTTTTCAAGACTCGCTCGCGAGTCTTAGAGCGTGTTTGAAAATTCATTCCCGCAATCTGTATCCCCCACTTTGCGGTATATTTGCCCCGCATTCGGTCGCCGTAGCCCGCTACGCCTCCCTCATTTGTGACAAATCTCCCACAAATTGTGGAATACATCTTGCAGAAAGCAATTTTCAAACACGCTCTAGTGCGGGATTCGGGTCAGCTACGCTGACATAATTCCAAACCGAATCCCTGCACATCCTCGCGGAGCGTATATCAGATGGGGGATTGAATCCCGCCACTGATACAAATTTGTTACTCACCGCCTATAGAGGCGGGAGTCATCCCACATCTGATATAATACCATTGCTTTCGTGACCATTATACTAGCATCCGTTTTATTTTTCAATAAAATTGTTTCAATCAGATCATTCCTTCTGCATAAGCTCCAGTATTCCAAGGCTCTTGAAACGTTTGTCCGTATTCCGGGCAACGTATGTATGGATCAGGCTCTCCAGTTCTCTGAGAACCGGAGGCTTAACCGTAAAGTTAAAAAGCCTGCCCATGGGAACGCCCGCAATATACCGCATGGCATAAAGCGCCGCCGGGGATATCCTTCGGGCGTCCTTAATCCCGGGCGCGCACTGCCTGCAGACAATCCCGCACGATTCCTGTGAAAAAAAGCATTCTTCTTCCTCGCCGATCTCCCTGCCGCAGGAGGTACACTGGAACAGCTGCGGGCAAAAGCCCTGCTCGGACATGGCGCGCAATTCAAAAATACAGCGCGCCAGACGATCGTCGACGTCCGGATTTAAAAGAGCCTTCACAGAAACATAAAGAAGGTTCATCATTTCCTTTTCATCGGTCCCTTCATGGCCGAAATAATCCGCCAGTTCCAGGAAATAGTATCCGTAGTAAATCCCCGGCTGCATTCCCGCAAGCTCTACGAAATGATGGGTCACGGATACCTGGTTAAGGTTATAGCTGGTCCGCCCCTCAAACAAAGTAAAGGTCCCGAATACAAAGGGATTTGCTGCAGCCATAAAAGGGCTGTTCAAACGGCGCGCACCCCTGGCAAAGGCGGAAATCTTTCCCCGCTCCCTTGTAAGCAGGACGATACGCTTGTCGTACTCTCCTATTGGCATGGCGGAAATCACCACACCCTGAACGGTGATCAGATCGCTCATTTTCAGATTTCCTTTTTATCGTAGCCAAAGTTTTTGATGAGAAAATCGCTGTCACGCCAGTCTTTTTTTACTTTTACCCAAAGCTTAAGGTTTACTTTGGCCTCCAGCATCTGTTCCAGTTCAAAACGTGCGTTGCTGCCGATCTTTTTCAGCATGGCTCCCTGCTTTCCGATGATGATCCCTTTATGGGAATCCTTTTCACAGATGATCGTCGCGTCAATATCGATCAGGCGTCCCTTTCCCGGACGTTCTTTCATTTTGTCAATGGCCACGGCAATTCCGTGGGGAATCTCCGCATCAAGGGCATGAAGGGCTTTTTCCCGGATGATCTCCGCCACGATCTGCCGCTGGGGCTGGTCTGTTACGGTGTCCTCGTCATAAAACATGGGGCCGTAGGGCAGGTATTTCAAAATACAGGTGATGATATCCTCCGTATTCAGCCCCCGAAGGGCGGACGCCGGAATGATCTCGTCAAAATCGTACAGCTTCCGGTAGGTATCGATGGATTTCAGGATCTCTTCTTTATCTACCGTGTCTACTTTATTGATCACAAGGATTACCGGAATATGCAGGCCCCCCAGCTGTTCTGCGATATGCCGCTCTCCTGCTCCGATAAAGGTAGTCGGCTCCACCAGCCAGAGGATCACATCCACATCCTTCAGCGTCCGCTCCGCCACCTGTACCATATATTCTCCAAGCTTGTTTTTTGCCTTGTGGATGCCCGGAGTGTCCAGGAACACGATCTGGCCGTCCTCGCAGGTATAGACGGTCTGGATGCGGTTCCGGGTGGTCTGGGGCTTCTTGGAGGTGATGGCGATCTTCTGGCCGATAAGGTGGTTCATCAGCGTTGACTTGCCCACGTTCGGCCTCCCGATGATCGCCGCAAAGCCTGATTTAAAATCTTCTTTCATCTGTCATCCTCAACTTTCCTCCTGACGTCAGGAAATCAATGGTTTAATTTCCATGAACACCTCTTTGTCCTTATCGATGGCGCTTTCGCTTCCCACTACGCACACGCTCTCATCCTCCAGGATTGCTTCTACAAGCGGCGCAAGCTTTTGGATATCGGAAACCTCCGCACCCAGGATCTCATCCCGCTCCTTCTGCACCATTTCCTCTGTTATGCCGCTGAAATACGCGCTTCTGGAGGTTGCTCCCTGCATCTGGGGCGTTCTCGGCACATCCTTGGCGCTTATGGTTCCAATGATATATTTTGTCATTTCCCGCTCATCTGCGCGGAAGCTGCGGATATATTCCGGAATTCCTTTAAAGACGTCCAGCGTACGTTTCAGATGGGGATCCCGGTAGGAGACAAAGAAGCTCTCCCCGCTGCTGCGGAAACCGCTCATACACCCGTACGCGCCGCCCTTTACACGGAGGTTCATCCAAAGATAATCATAGCTTAACGCAACCTTCAGGATGCTCAGCGCCCCAGTGTACGCAAAGCCCTTCTTACGGAAGTTTCCGGTCTGAGCCACAAACTGCACCTGTCCGGAGGTGGTAAAGCCCTCGTTTTTCTTCTGGCAGTGTATTTTTTCTTCAGAAGGACGAATCTCATCCGTATAAAGCCTGTTCTTTAAGGAAAGGGTCAGCTTCTTCATCTGCTCCAGGGATTCCGGCTCTCCGGTGTAGCTTACGCAGAAATATTCCGGGCGGAAAATTTCTCTCACCAGCCGGCGCAGATTGGAAACCACCTCATCCTTTCTCTGGTCAAATTCTTTTTCCAGCTTTTCAATGAATTTATAGTAACCGATGCCGGCCAGTTCATCCTGAAAAGCCGCCATTGGCGAACTATAGGAGGAAGCGCGGAGCACCGCGGTGGAATGTCCGGCGCTGGGAAGGGACGCCTGGGCCCGGGATTTCACCTGCGCGATGATCTCATACAAACGCTTTGTATCATCAAGCCTGGAGGTATAAAGGATTTCCTCCGCCATACGGAACCAAAAATCCAGCTTCGGATACAGCGCCTTGCCCTTTACCGAAAACATGGCGCGGAATTCCTCGGTGGAATCCGCCTGCTCGAAGATCTCCACGCCGCACATGATTCCGCCTGTACCTGCATTGATCTCATTAAAAAGCTCTCCGTAGGTATAGTTCTCCGTATCCACATAGCCCAGCACAGACTTCAGAAGTCCCAGATAGGGAATCTGCCAGGGGCTTAAATTCTTCAGGTCAAACAACAGATCCACATAGCCGATGCCGTTGGTGCAGACGTTGTGGTACAGGAACAGGCTCTTATCCACTTCAAGCTCCTCGTTGCAGAAACCCGCAGCTTCTTTTTTGATGTCTTCGCGTTTGAGCATGGGGATACAGGAAAGAGCCTCCGGATCCTCCTCAGACTCCTGATAAGCCTCCAGTGCTTCTGTCCGTGCAACCAGTTCCTGCAGTTCCTCTTCCGTAAGGCTCTGGCGGTATGCCTCCAGCTTTTCCTCCAGTTCCTTTTCCCTGCGGGCGGCAAGCCCTCTGGCAGGAATCAGCGTCAGCACAGAACCATGGGTATTGTCAAGAAGGTATGTCCGGATCAGATTCTCAAAATATCCCTGGTCAACTGCTTTTTTCAGATAGTCAAACACAGCAAGCTGCTGTACCTGGGCAAACGGATTCTCGTCCCCGTAAAGCCAGTCTCCCAGAATATCCAGGCTGTACATCAGTCCCTTGGGATAAGAAGAAAAATCAGCCTCCCTGTAACGGAATTCGAAATAATTGATCCCTGCTTCTACCGCCTTTTTATCAATGCCTTCTTTTACGATCTTTTCAAGAGTATTTCGGATAATGGATACGAATTCGTCCTTTTTCTCTGTTTTCGCGCCCTTTGCCACTATGGTAAAGTACGGCTGCAGAATACCGTCGTCAAAGGAGCCGTACACATCCTTGCCGATCTCCGCATCCAGAAGGGCTTTTTTCAGAGGCGCCCCCGGAGCGCTCAAGAGAGCATAGTCCAGCACCTCAAAGGCAGTGCACATGACAGCGTCCATGGCATTTCCCACAACCATGTTGTAGGATAAATAGGTATTATCCTCCATATCCTCATTATCGGAAATCGGATATTCCATGGCAATATCCTTCCTTTCGGCAAACGCCTCCTGCTCCTCCGCCCGGGAATCCACAGACAGTTTCTCAAAATTGGACAGATAATGCTGATCAAGGAAATCCAGCTTTTCCTCCATATCCATGTTCCCATACAGATAAATATAGCTGTTGGACGGATGATAATAAGTTCTGTGGAAATCCAGGAAGCCCTCGTACGTCAGCTCCGGGATATTCTCCGGATTTCCGCCGGACTCACAGCCATAGGTGGTGTCCGGGAAAAGAGAATTCATGATCTCTCTCTCAAGGACCTCATCCGGAGAGGAAAAGGCTCCCTTCATCTCATTATAAACAACCCCGTTATAGGTCAGAGGACCCTCCGGCTGTTCCAGATGATAGCTCCACCCTTCCTGGCGGAAAATTTCCTCCTTCTGGTAAATATTCGGATAAAAAACCGCATCCAGATATACGTGCATTAAATTCTGGAAATCCTGGTCATTACAGCTTGCTACCGGATAACAGGTCTTGTCCGGATAAGTCATTGCATTCAAAAAAGTGTTCAAAGACCCTTTCACCAGCTCAACAAAGGGATCCTTCAGTGGAAATTCCCTGGAACCGCACAGTACGCTGTGCTCCAGAATATGCGCCACTCCGGTACTGTCCTTCGGAGTTGTCCGAAAAGCAATATTAAACACTTTATTCTCGTCGTCATTTTCAATGAGCATGATCCTTGCGCCTGTCTTTTTGTGGCGCAGGATCCAGCCCACAGAATGAATATCTGTTAAATTTTCCTGTTTTATAACTTCATAGGCTGACAAACATTCTTTTCTCATTCTTTCCTCCGGCTTTTTTTTCTTATTTTGCTATAATTCCTGAATCTTATACCTGATTCGTAATGATAGCATTTGTGACGTGCTCCCATCACTTAAGAAGTGGGAACTTCTCGCTCAGGAATACTAACGTATTCAATATCAACGAGCCAGCCCCGTCCGCCCGACGGTTTTTCTATCACTCTGCCATGCCTCCCTCTCCCGGAAACTGCTGCTCATACATTTCCCGGGCAGCCCTTGTAATAAGCGCAAGCTCCTGCTCCATGCCGATGTCCCTGGGAACGAGAACTGCCGTCTCGTAAATATCTCTCTGCAGCTTTTCTTTGGAGCGGTCGCTGCTCATATTGATGATCCCGCACAGAACTGTATTATAGTTACGGTCCTTGGCGCACAGTTCCATATAAGTTTTTACCATGTGGCAGCATTCCCGGTACAGAAGTTCCTGATGCTGCTGGCTTCTGGCAGAAAACTCCGAAAATTTCAGCTTCTCAAGATGCTTCGTGATCTCCTTTCGCGCGCCTCTGGAGCCGAACAGCTTGCCCGAGGTATTCCGGTTAAATTCCATTGCCATCCAAAGCCCCAGATAACCGTCCGCCCGTGTGCTGTTTCCTGTCTGCGCAGGTTCCCGGTAACGGATCTCCCACAGTTCTTTGCGTATTTTATTATTTTCTGTATCCTCGCCTGCCTCTATGGACTGAGTAAGCAGTTCTTTTCGTTTTAACGGGTCTGATTCCCGGTAATATGCGCTGATTGTCGGTGTATCCATCTTTTGTTTCTCCTTCCCGTTATGCTCTGTTCTCATAGGCAAGCTCTGTCTCCGCCAGATTCAGCGCCTCCTCGATCACCTGATCCATATCCATGTAGCGGTACATGCCAAGGCGTCCTCCGAACAGGACGTTCTTCTCTTCCAGAGCGCGGCGCTCATACCTGGTAAACAGTTCGTCATTCTTCGGATTATTGATGGGATAATAAGGCTCTGCCCCCTGTTTCCACTCCGCGGAATATTCTCTTGTAATGACCGTCTTAGGCTGTGTGCCAAATTCAAAATGCTTATGTTCGATGATCCTGGTATAGGGAACCTCATAATCCGTATAGTTCACAACAGCATTGCCCTGGTAATTGGCCATATCCAGCACCTCTGTCTCAAAGCGCAGGGAACGGTACTCCAATGCCCCGTAACAGTAATCGTAATACTCGTCGATCATGCCTGTAAAAAGGATCTTATCCGCCTGTGCGGTAAGTTCCTCCCGGTTGGCAAAAAAGTCGGTATTCAACACCACCTGAACGCCCTCCAGAAGCTTCTTGATAATACGGGTATAACCGCCCTTGGGGATTCCCTGGTAAGGATCCTTGAAATAATTGTTGTCGTAGGTATAACGAAGGGGAAGGCGCTTGATGATAAAGGAAGGCAGATCCTTGCATTCCCTTCCCCACTGCTTGCGGGTATAGCCCTCTACCAGCTTCTCATAGACATCCTGCCCTACAAGAGCCAATGCCTGCTCTTCCAGGTTCTTGGGATGAGTGATATGCATCCGGGAAATCTGCTCCTGAATCTTCGCCTTTGCCTCTGCCGGCGTGCGGACTCCCCAGAGCTGATGAAATGTGTTCATATTGAACGGAAGATTATACAGCTCGTCTTTATAAATGGCGATAGGTGAATTGACGAAATGGTTAAATTCCGCAAATTCATTGATATAGTCCCAGACTTTCCTGCGGGAGGTATGGAAAATGTGGGCGCCGTAGCGGTGCACCTGGATCCCTTCTACCTCTTCCGTATAAATATTGCCGCCGATATGGCTGCGCTTATCGATCACAAGACAGGTTTTGCCCCGTTTGGTTGCCTCGTGAGCAAAAACAGCTCCAAAAAGTCCGGCTCCAACTATCAGATAATCATATTTTTTCATTGAGACACCCTCTTTCTTCAGATATGCAACAGTTCACTGCCGAGCATAAAACTGTTGGTCGGATAGTAGCATTATAACAAATTCTGAAGAAAAAGGGTAGCCTTATTCTAACTATTTCTTTGACGCTACACGGTCAAACTCATCCGTGATCTCCTTAGACGGAGCCTTCGTCGCAAGACTGAAGATCACGATCATCAGAGCGCTCAGCAAAAAGCCTACTGCCAGAGAATAAAGGCCTGTAGCTGTGCCAAGCGTCTGTCCGCCCACCAGCGGTATGTAATCCCAGATAATAACCGTCAGGCCGCCGGATACGATACCTGCGATAGCGCCTGCCAGATTTGTCCGTTTCCAGTACAGGGACAGAAGCACGGTCGGACCGAAGGCAGAACCAAGCCCTGCCCATGCGTTGGATACCAGGCCCATGATACTGCTGTCCGGATTCCATGCGATCACAAATGCCAGAACAGAAACTACGATAACCGTGATACGGCTGACGTTCAGGATCGTCCTGGAATCTGCCTTTTTGTTCACAAAATTATGATAAAGATCCTCTGAAACCGCAGACGCCGTTACAAGAAGCTGGGAATCCGCCGTGGACATGATCGCCGCCAGAATACCGCACAGGAAGATTCCTCCTATAAAGGGCAGCGCCAGATCAACGGTGAACAGCTTATTGATCATCTCGATAAATACGCTCTCGGTGGATGCCGCGCCGTTCTCCCCAAGGATCACCGGAAGAAGATAAGCACGTCCGATGACGCCGATAAAGCAGGCCGCCCCAAGGGAAAGGATGTCCCATACGATCGCGATCACACTGGATTTCTTCAGTTCCTTCTCGCTCTTCACCGCCATAAAACGCGTCAGGATATGAGGCATGCCGCAGTACCCAAGCCCCCAGGCAAGCTGAGAAAAAATCTCAATAAAGGTATACGGACGATCGCCGTTGGTCAGCGGATTCAAAAAGGAAGCAGCGCCGCCCACCGTACCGCTTTCATTAAGAAGATCGCTGAGGCTTCCCGGAAGCATAAAATATGCTACGATGGGTACCACCAGAAGCCCCACGAGCATCAGGGTTCCCTGTACGAAGTCTGTGACGCAGACCGCCATAAATCCACCCATAAAGGTGTAAAGGAGAATAACGCCTGCACCGATGGCAAGGGCAATGTGATAGTCGATCCCAAATACCGTGTTGAATAATTTACCTCCTGCAGCAAGGGCGGACGCCGTATACACCAGGAAGAAAATAACGATCACCACTGACGATACCAGAAGAAGGATCCGTTTTTTGTCACGGAACCTGTTCTCAAAGTATGCCGGAATGGTCAGGGAATTATTTGCCTCAATGGTATATCTGCGGAGCCTTCCTGAAATGAACAGCCAGTTAAAGACCGTACCGATAAACAACCCCACGGCGATCCAGATCTGCCCGGTCCCCATAGCATAAATAGCCCCCGGCAGTCCCATCAGCAGCCATCCGCTCATATCGGAAGCCTGCGCGGACAGCGCGGCTACCCAGGCGTTCAGGCCTCTGCCCCCAAGGAAATAGTCCTCGGAGCTTGTCGTTTTCTTCATGTAGACCGCACCGATCACGACCATCAGCAGAAGGTACGCGATAAATGCGGACAGAATGATCATTGTTGTAGTATTCAAACTCTCTCCTCCTCTTTGTTTCACATCTTTATTCTTCATATCTCTATATTCTTATTCTTTATATCTTTATCTTCTTATAGAGATATAAAACTTATAAAGATATAATAAAAATTTTATAAAAATAAAGATGTAAAAAATATTCTTTTACACTTTACCACATTAGCACCTGTAAATGCAACTATAAAATAGGGAGACTTCCTGCGCCTCCCTATTTTTGTGCAATATTATGCAATTTCTATGCAAAAGAATACTTTTTTTGTATCTTTTTCATGTTATTTAATTTTATGTTATTTGATTATATTGTTACTGTTTGCACCGTAGATGTGAACAGTAACATTTTATTTTCTTTTCAGATATACATTTTTGATATAACGCAGGGTTTTCTCTTCCCCATGGTCATGAAGAATGCGGAGAAGCGCTTCCAGATCCCGTTTCGTCTCAGGATGGATAAACCAGAGCCTGTCTTTACTCTTCAGAAAATATTTCAGCGGCTCTTCGTTTGTGTAAGCGTCCCCCAGATATGTGCGGGATGCGCTGATCCTGTCCATGACCATTTCCGCCACATATTTCCGGGGCATCTTCGCCCCCATGATCACATGCTCCCCGTCCAGACAGTAATCCACCCAATATTCAAAATGGTGCTTGTTGCGTCCCTGATGATGAAGCCAGGAGGTAGATACGCCGATATCCTCCCTCTCGGCATTGTTAGGGCTCCTGTCGCCCTGATAATATTTACATCCCACCAAAAATTCCGTGGGGGAGTATTTGGAGAGATCGTGCAGAAGTCCCTGCTTATAAAGCCCAATCTTAAAGCAGTACCTCATTACCATTAATTTATGCTTTGTGATCGTTCTGAAATGCCGCCATGGATGCATCATTTTTCTCAGCCTCCTGTTTTCCCGTAAGCACGCAGATGGTGCGCGGTCCGATTTCTATATTTCTGGCGTAGCCTCCTTCATACTCCCGGAAAAATATTTTCTCCGGGTCTGAAGTATCCGCGATCTTTTTCCATACCATCCCCTCCGGAAGATTGGGAAGGGCGGCCTGCCGTGGTTCCCAATGGAAATTATAGGCTACATACAGGAAATCATCCGTGGAGCCGTCCTCCTTTTCGGCATAATTGCCGCAGTACATCACCCCTAAAAGACGGCAGGTGTTTTCCATGCTCAAATACCAGGCCCTCTCCCCGTGGAAGGAAATATCCGGGAAACCCTTTGCCTTATAATCGACGCTCTTTAATTCCCGGGGCGCATGAAGGATCGGGTGCGCCTTGCGCATGGCAATAGCCTTCTTCACAAATTCCACAAGCCATTGGTTCTTTTTCATACCTTTCCAGTCGATCCAGCCCACAGGATTATCCTGACAGTAAGCGTTATTGTTTCCCCCCTGGGAATTGCCCAATTCATCGCCGCCGTAGATCATAGGGACACCCTGGCTTAAAAGAAGCATCAAAAAGGCATTGCGAAGCTGCCGTTCCCTCATCTGCCGTACTGCCTGCTTCCGGCACGGACCCTCGACGCCGCAGTTCCAGGAATAATTATAACTGCTTCCGTCGTTATTGTCCTCCCCGTTGGCTTCATTGTGCTTATCATTATAGGACACGGCATCCGACAGCGTAAACCCATCCTGACATGCCATATAATTAATAACGGCAAAGGCGTCGGAATTATGCCTGATATGATAAGCCGCTCCCTGTACGGTATCTTCATCACTTTTCAGAAAACGCCGCATGTCCTGCAAAAAGCCGGGGTTATACTCCGCAAGATTGCGGCCGCCCTTTCCGGCTCCTTCGGCAAATCCGCCCATCCCGGCGCCCATCAGCTTCGTGTGTGAAAACATCCTGTCCCTGAGAATCAATCCCACAGGCGCGCCGTCTCCCAGAAGATGGAAGCCGTCCACATGATAATACAGCTTCCAGAACTGCAGGGCCTTGTGCGCGACAAAAGGAACTGTATCTTTTGGGAAATACATCTCCATAATACATTCGATCCCGGCCTGATGGAGTGCCTTGACCAGATCCTTAAATTCCCGTTCCGGTTCCTTTGTGGCGCAGTAGGAACGCTTCGGCGCAAAGTAGTAGCCCTTCTGGTATCCCCAGTAATTGACTCTGTCCTCCTGACGCTTTCTGCTGACCATTCCCACAGCTTTTTCCTCTTTGGCCCTTTCCTCAAACTCGTAGGCGGGCATCAGCTCCACTGCATTGATTCCAAGGCTCCGCCAGTAGGGGATCATTTTAATGAGACCCCTGAAGGTTCCTTTTTCCCGGAAGGGTATTTTTGCCTGCTTGGTATAGCCTCTCACATGAAGCTTATAGAGGATCATATCCTCGTAGGGAAGTAAAAGGGGACGGTCCCCCTCCCAGTCATAGGGCTTTTGAGTCAGGAAGCCGCAGCGAACCTTATGCTCGTCCTCGGTATCCCACGGCTCTCCGAAAACTTCCCTTCCGCGGATGCTGTATGCGCAGGGATCCTGGACGATCCTTCCGTCGATCCGAAAGTTGTATTCATATTCCTTCGCAGGAAGCTCAGGAACCAGGACAGAACGCACCTCTCCTGACGCAGGATCTCCCTCAAGGGCGATCTCCTGTGCCGGTTTCTCTGAATCTTTATGGTAGAGCAGAAGAAAAGCCTCCTGTTCCTCCTGAACCTCCACAGCAAAATTGTAACCATTTTCCATCCTATTGGCACCCAGTACCAAAGGATATCCCCGCTTCACGCAGGATATTTCACGGGCAGCCATATAAAACCCTCCTTTTTCATTCGTTGTCATTCATTTATGCCTTAAGGTCCAGTTCGATGGGGCAATGGTCCGATCCCATAATATCCGCATGGATCCCGGCGTCCAGAAGCCGTTCCTCCAGGGACGGGGAAACGATAAAATAATCGATCCTCCACCCTGCATTTTTTTCTCTGGCGCGGAACCGGTAAGACCACCAGGAGTATGCTCCTGTCACATCCGGATAAAAATAACGGAAGGTATCGATAAAGCCGCTTTCCAGCACTTTTGTAAAGCAGGCTCTCTCCTCATCTGTAAAGCCCGGATTTCCGCGGTTGGTTTTGGGATTTTTCAGGTCGATCTCCTGATGAGCCACATTGAAATCCCCGCAGCAGACCACGGGCTTATGTTCCTGAAGCTTTAATAAATACTGCAAAAAGTCCCTCTCCCATTCCAGCCTGTAAGAAAGGCGGCGCAGTTCGCTCTGGGCATTGGGCGTATAGACGGTCACAAAATAGAAATCGTCAAATTCAAGGGTAATGACACGGCCCTCCTTGTCATGCTCTTCCACGCCGATCCCGTATGCCACGGAAACGGGCTCCTGTTTTGTAAAAACAGCAGTGCCGGAGTATCCCTTACGGTTGGCGTAATTCCAGTACTGATAATATCCGGGAAGCTCAAGCTCTACCTGTCCCTGCTGGCATTTAGTCTCCTGCAGGCAGAAAATATCCGCGTCCAGTTCCCTGAACCGTTCTTCAAAGCCCTTGGCAATACAGGCTCTGATCCCATTTACATTCCACGAAATAAGCTTCATCTTTTTCTCCTTCTGTCTTCTCTCTTTTCAGTTGGCATTCTGCGACTATTATAACACGTTTTTATAATACAAAAAACAACTTTTTATACATTTCATTTATTCAGCCCCTTTCATGCTGCCGTTCACACCCGCGGCGTAAACAATAACCTTTTCTTTATATCTTTTCATTTATACCTTTTCATTTATTATTCTTGCACCATATAAATGCCGGTGCTATAATTATGGCGAATTTGGGAAAATTCTTTTTTACGAAAGGGGAAAGGAACATGGAAACTTACGTAATCTTCCGCGACCTGGCGATCATTCTCATTTTCGCCAAGCTCTGCGGACTCATAGCCGCCAAGCTGAAAGCGCCTCAGGTAGTAGGCGAAATCATCGCCGGGCTGATTATCGGGCCAAGCATTCTCGGACTGGTGCAGCAGACGGAGCTGATCTCCGGAATGGCGGAAATAGGCGTCGTTCTTTTAATGTTTTTTGCAGGCCTGCAGACCAGCCTGCGCGACCTGATGCGTACCGGCTGGAAAGCTTTGCTGATTGCCTGCTCAGGTGTGTTTGTACCGCTTCTGGGAGGCTATCTTCTGTACTGCTGTTATTACGGCTTTGCCCCAAGCGGCACCAGCCAGTTTTATTCCGCCCTGTTTACGGGCGTTATCATGACGGCGACCTCCGTCAGTATTACTGTTGCCTCGCTTCAGGAGCTTGGCTACCTGAAATCAGAAACAGGAACCACCATTATGAGCGCTGCGATCATCGACGACGTCATCGGCATTATCGTACTTACCTTTGTGGTGGGCATGAAGGATCCGGATTCCAAACCTTCCAGCGTGATCATCAGCACGGTTCTGTTTTTTGCGGCGGCCATTATATTCGGTGTAATCATTTACCGTATTTTTAAATACCTTGATAAACGTTACCCGCATACAAGGCGTATCCCTATCCTGGGCTTTGTACTTGCCTTTGCCATGGCCTATGCGGCAGAAAAATATTTCGGGATCGCGGATATTACCGGCGCTTATGTGGCAGGTATTATCCTTTGCAGCATTGACGATTCCGAGTACATAGCCCGTAAGGTAGATATCAGCTCTTATATGCTGTTTGCCCCGGTGTTTTTTGCAAGCATCGGCCTGAAAACCTCTATTGATGATATGACTCCTTCGCTGCTTCTTTTCTGCGTGCTGTTTGTGATCGTAGCCCTGATAACCAAGGTCATCGGATGCGGACTGATGTCCAGAGTTCTTGGTTTTAATACGAAGGATTCCCTGAAGATCGGCGTGGGGATGATGACTCGTGGTGAGGTTGCCCTGATTGTAGCACAGAAAGGGCTTCAGGTAGGAATGATCCAGTCGAAATATTTCTCAGCAGTTATTCTGCTGATCCTGGTTTCTTCTATTATTACGCCGATCTTCCTGAAAATGCTTTACAAAAGCAATTAGGGGCTGCGGGATGGCACTGTATTCCTATTGCATCCCCTGCGGATATCTGTTAAAATCGGAGTACAGTGATAAATTTGAAAGCGGACATTCACCTTCCGCTTTGCTGCATGCCTATGAACGCAGGTCGCTGAAATAAAAAAAGTGAGGATAATCTTATGAGTGAAGATTTTAATAACGGAATGTGCAGCCCAAGCGACTGTGCTTCCTGCGGCGGCGGATGCGGCTCCAATATGGATGAGCACCGCACCATCACCCTGACCATGGAGGACGACACTGAAGTGGAATGTGCCATCCTTACCATTTATCCGGTTGAAGAAAAGGAATATATCGCCCTTCTTCCTCTGGACGAAAACGGCCAGAATCAGAACGGTGAAGTATTCTTATATGCCTTCTCCCGCACAGCGGAGGGCGACCCGATGCTTGCTAATATCGAGGATGACCAGGAATACGAGAAAGCGGCTCAGGAATTTGACAGGATTCTTATGAATGCAAGAAGAGCCGAAGAGCTTGGAGAGCCTCTGGAATAATTTATAAGATATCAGGATCCAAAGGCCATGTCCGGCATGCCGGACATGGCTTTTTTTTGCATATCAGGCAAGCAGTTCATTTTGTTCTGAAGTGTATAACACTGAACCTTTTTAATCCTAATATACAAAAGCGTTCCACTTTGTTCTGATCCGCAAAAATGCAGCCGTCATGAAATACTTCCGATCTTCACATCCGGGTCAACATCGGCCGTATAATCAATATTATCATAGTGAAAACCGAACATATGATAAAAATCCTCCCAGTATCCTTCCAGATCGCAATATCGGGCCATATTCTCTGTAGTGACCTTTTCCCATGCTTCCTGTACCTGCTTTTGTACCTGTTCTGTCAGTTCATGGTCGTCCATACGGATGAATCCATTCCCGTCCGTCACCGGGCCGTTTGCGGTATAAAGCTTTTCTGTATACAGTCTGGTCATCTGCTCGATGCATCCCTCATGGTTTCCCTGCTCCTTCATGACCTTATAGAGAATACTGAAATACAGCGGCACAACAGGAATCGCGGCGCTTGCCTGTGTCACAAGCCCCTTGTTCACTGAAATGTATGCCCGAAGTCCCGGATAGTGCCGGTTCAGTTCCGCGGCAGTACGGTGAAGGTGCTGCTTGGCCGCTCCGATCGTCCCCTCATAGTAAATAGGATAGGTGAGCTTCGGACCGATATAGGAATAAGCAACTGTAACGGCATTCTCCGCCAGTACTCCCGCAGCGGACAGGGCTTCTATCCAGTCTGCCCAGTCCTCCCCTCCCATAACCTTCACAGTACCGAGGACTTCCTCTTCTGTTGCGGCCGGTATGGTTTTCTCTGTAATCTCATTGGTTCTCAGGTCCAGGCTTTTTTCTGTGAAGGACTTTTCTGTAGTTTTAAGGCAGGAGCTCCAGGTTTTTCCTTCCTTATCCGTCCTGCGGGGCGCGGCAAGGCTGTAAACCACCAGATCGACACACCCCAGCTCCTGCTTGATCACTTCTATTGTCTGCGCCTTGACCTCCTCGGAAAAAGCGTCTCCGTTAATGGTCCTGGCATAGATTCCTTTTTCCCGGGAAAGCTTTTCAAAGGCAGCCGTATTATACCAGCCTGGTGTGGCAGTCCGCCTTCCGTTAGCCGGGCGTTCAAACATAATGCCCAGGGTGGCCGCCTCACAGTTTACAAGAGCACTGATTCTGGACGCAAGACCATAGCCTGTAGAGCATCCGATGATCAGAGCCTTCCTGGTTCCCTCTGTCACACCCTTTTTGGCCGCGTATTCCGCCTGTCTGCGCACACTCTCCTCACATCCCTTTGGATGGGCTGTGGTACAGATATATTCCCTTACTTTTGGTTCTATTATCATTTTTAATCTCCCTGCTTCCAATCTTCCGGCTGTTCATCAGCCGATTATTTGTATTTACTTTGATTCTCAAAGTATTTTACCAGAAAAAATGCGGAGTTTCAAGAGTTTTTCCCAAAGTCTCCGCATAAGCTTTCTGAATTTCATCTTAAGCTTTCTGAATCTGATCTGTTGTTCAAGACTCTCTCGCGAGTCTTGGTGCGGGAGTCATCCCACATCTGATATATTATTTTCCGGTAGTGCTGCCCAGTCCTCCATTACGGATATCCGTAACGTCGTCGTCAACCGTAATGCCGTACTCCACAAAGATTCCCTGCATAAATCCGGTATCTGCCTGGAGCTCCACTGTCTTCCCCTCATTAGTATCATTTGTAAGCTTTGCAAAAATATGCCCTTCATTGTCAGAATAAAAATAATCGCTGTCAATGATCCCAACGGTATTATTTAACTGAAGACGGTATTTGAAGCCCAATCCGCTTCTGGGATAACATTTAAGCACCCAGTCCTGCTCCATCTCCACACGGACGCCGGTGGGAATCTTAATAGTTTCCCCGGGCTTTAAGGTAAAATCCGCCGGAGAAAAGAAATCATATCCTGCGCTTCCCGCCGTCGCTCTTCTCGGAAGACGGATCCGCTCATAAATATCCCTGATCTCCGCCTCCGGCGTTCCGCCGAAGGTATCCTTCCAGTCTTCAAAAAATCTGTCAGGGCTTACTTTATGGAATTTTCCGATTCTTCTCATCGTTCCTCCTGTTCAAGACTCGATCGCGAATCTTAATGCGGGATTCCAGTCAGTTACGCTGGCATACTTCCAAGCCAGTTCCAAACCGAATCCCGCGCATCCTCGTTATCATACAACCGCAGTTTATTCCGTATGGAGCACAACGCGGCCTGCCTGCAGAGTTGCCGGCACATCGATCACACGCTGGTTGCTGGAGCCCTTCCATTTCAGTAAAAGCTCCTTTTTTTCAACTTCAAACTCTCCGTCCACGCACACATCCAGATAGCGTACGATTTCTTCGCCGCAGATTTCCTCCCAGAGCGAGCCTGTGTAAAGCCAGATAGTCTTCTCCGGATATTTCTCCCGGATCTCCTTTGCAAGGGCAGTGACCCCGGCAATATTGGCAGGATGCAGCGGATCGCCTCCGGAAAAGGTAATACCGCTGATATAATCCTTATCCAGTTCTGCAAAGATCTCCGCTCTCTCCGCATCCGTAAACGGGAGCCCGCCCTTCGGATCCCAGGTGACAGGGTTCTGGCATTCTCTGCACCCGTGGCTGCAGCCTGCGGTCCAGAGAACCACCCGGAGCCCGTCCCCATTGAGCATATCGTCCTTGGTTATATTGTGATATCTCATATTCTTAAGCTTCTTTCGGTACATCCTTCATACTGAAACTGATTCTTCCCATCTTGTCCTTGCCAAGGCAGATAACCTTGACCTTGTCGCCAAGAGTGAGCACATCCTCTACACGGTTGATCCTCTCTCTGCAGATCTTGGAAATATGAACCATTCCCTCTTTGCCCGGGGCAAACTCAATGAAAGCTCCGAACTCCTTGATGCTGACAACCTTTCCGGTAAAGATCTGTCCCGCCTCAAAATCAGTTGCGATGATCTCGACCATATGCGCCGCTTCTTCCATACTCTTCTGGTCTAAGCCACAGATGGATACCGCGCCGTCGTCTGTAATGTCGATCTTAACTCCGGTACGTTCAATGATCGTATTGATCGTCTTGCCTCTCTGGCCTACCACATCCCCGATCTTCTGAGGATCGATCTGGATCTGAATGATCTTCGGCGCGTATTTGCCTACGCTTTCACGGGGAGCGGCAATACATTTCTCCATAACCTCTGTCAGGATGTATTCTCTTGCCTCTTTCGTTCTTCTGATTGCCTCTTCTACGATCGGTCTTGTCAGGCCGTGGATCTTAATATCCATCTGGATAGCCGTAATACCGTCATGGGTACCTGCTACCTTAAAGTCCATATCGCCGAAGAAATCCTCAAGGCCCTGAATATCTGTCAGTACGATATAATCGTCATCTGTCTCTCCTGTCACCAGACCGCAGGAAATACCTGCAACCGGTTTGCTGATCGGCACGCCTGCAGCCATCAGGGACATGGTGGATGCGCAGATACTTGCCTGGGAGGTGGAACCGTTGGATTCAAAGGTCTCGGATACGGTACGGATCGCATACGGGAATGCCTCTTCAGAGGGCAGTACAGGCACCAGGGCTCTCTCTGCAAGGGCTCCATGGCCGATCTCACGGCGTCCCGGCCCTCTGGACGGCTTCGTCTCGCCTACGGAGTAGGACGGGAAGTTATAATGATGCATGTATCTCTTGGAGGTTTCAAATTCATCCAGTCCGTCCAGTCTCTGTGCTTCTGCAAGGGGCGCCAGAGTGGTCACCGTACAGATCTGTGTCTGTCCGCGGGTAAACATTGCGGAACCATGCACTCTCGGAATGATATCCACTTCTGCTGCCAGAGGACGGATCTGAGTGATGGCACGGCCGTCCGGACGCTTGTGATCCTTTAAGATCATCTTGCGGACAGTCTTTTTCTGGTACTGATATACAGCCTCACCCAGTACAGCCAGCCATTCCTCATTATCTGCAAAGGCTTCCTGAAGCTTAGCGGTAACGGCGCGGATATTTTCCTCCCTTACCTGTTTCTCATCAGTAAATACGGCTGCTTCCATTTCCTCCGGAGGAACGATCTCTTTCATTGCGGCGAACAGTTCTTCCGGAACTGCGCAGGAGGCATAGGTGTGCTTTTCCTTACCGCACTCGGCAACGATCTTATCGATAAACTGAATGATCTCCTGGTTTACCTCATGGGCCTTATAGATGGCTTCGATCATCTTGTCCTCCGGGATCTCATTTGCTCCCGCTTCGATCATGATAACCTTTTCTCTTGTGGAGGCTACTGTCAACTGAAGGTCTGAAATATCCTTCTGCTCCAGAGAAGGATTGATCACAAATTCACCGTCGATCATGCCCACCTGGGTAGTTGCGCACGGGCCGTCGAAGGGAATGTCGGAAATGCATGTTGCGATAGAGGAACCCAGCATAGCCGGAATCTCCGGATTGCATTCCGGATCTACAGACATTACCATATTTACCAGAGTAACATCATTTCTGTAGTCCTTGGGAAACAGGGGACGCATAGGACGGTCGATGACACGGGAGGTCAGGATGGCATGCTCGCTTGCCTTTCCTTCTCTCTTATTGAAACCGCCCGGGATCTTTCCTACGGCATACATTTTTTCTTCATATTCTACGCTCAGAGGGAAAAAGTCGATTCCTTCCCTTGGCTCCTTGGATGCGGTTGCCGTGGACAGAACGGTAGTATCTCCGTAATGCATCAGAGCAGCGCCGTTAGCCTGCTTTGCAACGCGTCCGACATCTACGGTAAGCGTTCTTCCGGCTAATTCCATGGAATAACTTTTGTACATGTTTTTTTCTCCTTTTCTTCTTTTCATTTTCACATTTTCTGATATTTTCTGTTCTTTACAAACCAGTACATCGTTGCGCTACTCTTAAAGTAATAAGTGCAATAATGTACCAGAGTGTTTGAAAATTGCTTTGTGTGAGAATTTTCAAACAGGCTCTGAGACAGGAGTCCGAAACAACTGAAAAAACCACCGGAGGAACAGCCTCTCCCGATAGCCTTTTCAGTAGTCTCGGAAATTACTCCTGTACAGCAAAAACAGGGCGGATGGATATCCGCCCCTTCCGCATACTAATTATTTTCTTAAACCTAATTTTTCAATCAGTGCACGGTATCTGTTGATGTCGGTTTTCTTCAGGTATGCCAGCAGACCACGTCTCTGACCAACCATCTTCAGCAGACCACGTCTGGAGTGATGATCCTTGTGATGTGTCTGTAAATGCTCTGTAAGCTCCTGGATTCTGGCGGTCAGGACTGCAACCTGTACCTCCGGTGAACCTGTGTCGCCTTCACTTCTTGCATACTCTTTCATGATTGCCGCTTTTTTTTCTTTTGAAATCATTGTGATTTCCTCCTTAAACTTATTAATTTTATAACCGCCGCATATTAAGAAATGGTTGGAGTGTCCGAAATCTGAATATGGGCTGAATTTCAACCTCAGATAGTATAGCACAGAACTTTCCGGCTGTAAACTGTTTTTTGAACTAATTCCTCTGCCTGTTCCGGCATTCGTTACTGTTCATACCTTCGATGTTAACCGATATATCAGATGGGGGATGACTCCCGCCTCTATAGGCGGTGAGTAACAAATTTATATCAGTGGCGGGATTCAATCCCCCATCTGATATACGCTCCGCGAGGATGTGCAGGGATTCGGTTTGGAATTATGTCAGCGTAGCTGACCCGAATCCCGCACCAAGACTCGCAAGCGAGTCTTGAAAAAGAAAGGCAGGCAGAATGCTAACCTGGCATTATTTTTAGTTCCTTACTGCCGCCTGTGCCCGCTGCTCCTTCTGCTGCTCGATAGGATCGTCCTCCAGAAGGGAGAACGCAATATTCGTCGCATGATCCGATACACGCTCCAGGCCGGAAACAATGTCCGAGAACATCATGCCCGCGCTTGCCGTACACTCGTTCCGTGTCAGACGCTGCACATGAGATTCCTGAAGGGCGCGCTCCGCGTCGTCCACCTGATCCTCCAGATCCAGGATTTCCTGCATATGCTCCTGATTATTATGGGAAAACATATCCAGCGCGTATGTAGTGACCTTAATGACCATATCCAGCATTTCGGAAAGCTCCCTCTTCGCCTGGGGGCTGAAATCGATTCCCTCCTCGATCCTGGTTCTGGCAGCATCCGCGATATTCTCCGCATGGTCTCCGATACGTTCGATATCGTTGACTACATGGAACAAGCCGCCGATACTGTTGGCGTCGTCCGTAGGAAGGGTCGTCTTGTTGATCTTTACCAGATAATCTGTGATGGCATGGTTCAGGAAATCGATCTGCTTCTCCACCTCATAAACCTCGGCAATATCATTTTCATCCAGAGTAATCAAAGAGTTCATTGCACGCTCCAGATTAGTGATCGCCATCTGTCCCATACGCTCCAGCTCACGTGTCGCGTCAAATACAGCGGTGGTAGGAGAAAAGACGGATTTACTGCCGATAAACTGAAGTTCGAATTTCTCTTCGGCAGCGGAATCCTCTCCCCGTACAAAAAAGCCTGTCAGCTTTACGATCTGCTTAATAAACGGAGCAAGCATGATCACCTCCACGATCTTGATGAGCGTATGCGCGTTTGCCACCTCCCGTCCGGGATCCATACCGGATATAGCCTGGATAAACGCAGTGACCGGCTCCAGCGCCACGGTCAGGATCACAAACATAATGATCGTTCCGATAATATTAAAAAGTAAATGGATCAGGGCAGCGCGCTTGGCGTCCCTCTTACCGTTCAATCCTGCCAGAAGCGCGGATACGCAGGCTCCGATGTTGCAGCCTAGGATAATAAAGAAGCAGATACGGATATCCAGAAGTCCCTGCTGCGCCAGAAGAAGGACAATACCAACTGTGGCGGAAGAGCTCTGAAGAACCGCCGTCACCGCAACTCCCACAAGCAGCGCCACAAAATGATTGCTTAAGGAGCCCATGATCCCCACAACCTCCGGTGATTCCCGGAGAACCGCCATGGATGAGGACATAGTATTCAGCCCCATGAACAAAATACCAAAGCCTAAAAGTACCTCGCCCACTCTCTGAATCTGAGTTTTTTTACAAAACATCGTCATGACTACGCCGATCATTACAATCGCCGGAGCCAGAGCGGACAGGTTAAAAGAAATCAGCTGGGAAGTTACCGTCGTACCGATATTGGCTCCCATGATCACTCCGGCCGCCTGGTACAGATTCATCAGTCCTGAATTAACAAAACTGACCACCATGACCGTAGCCGCGCTTGAAGACTGAATGACCGCAGTAAAAACGGTTCCTACGAGTATCCCCCTGAGAGGCGTTTTGGTAAAAAACTCCAGAATGCTCCGCATTTTAGCTCCGGCTGCCTTTTCCAGAGCATCGCTCATCAGCTTCATGCCAAACAAAAAGAGGCCCAGACCTCCCATCAACCCAAGAATAATATCTGCCATTCTCTATGCTCTCCCTTGTATTTCAATATGATATGTCGTCTTATGTTTCAAAGCGTTCACATTCCATGATATATGAAAATTTTTCATTTGTCTACAAGATTTTCCTGAAAAAACCTTTTTCCGCTGGCAATATCCTTTTTCATCTGCGCTCTCAGCAGGTCGAGGGATGGGAATTTCTGCTCCTGACGGATAAATTTCAAAAATTCGACCACACAGTTTTGGCCATACAGATCCTCCCTGCAATCGAACAGATAGGTTTCCACTCCCAGAAATTTTTCTCCCACCGTAGGCTTATAGCCCACATTGGTAATCCCCTCGTATATGGTTTCTCCAAAGCGGGATACCGTGACATAGACGCCTGCGGGGGGCATCAGCTTCTTAGGGGACGGCACCAGATTTGTGGTGGGAAACAACACCTTATGGCCAAGGCCTCTGCCATGCTCTACAATTCCCTCAACAGAAAAATTCTGTCCCAGAAGGGAATTTACCTTTTCCATATTTCCGCGGCCCAGTTCCTCGCGGATATAGGTACTGCTGATCTTACGGCGGCCTTCCATCTCCTTGGGAAGGATATCCACATCAAAATGGTATTTCTCTCCAAGTTCCCGCAAAAGCCGCGGAGTTCCCTTTCTCTCAAATCCAAAACGGAAATCCTCCCCTACGGCCACATAGGACGCCTGAAGGTCGCCCACCAGAATCTCCCTCACAAAGGCATCCGCCTTCATGTGCCGGATGCGGTTGTCCAGAGGGCATTCCAGAAGAACATCCACCCCCATTTTCTCCAGAAGCTTTTTCCGTTCTTCATTGGTAAGGATCATTTTACTGGAAGAAACAAAAGCGAAGAGAACCGCAGTCGCTCCCTCTTCATCCTTTCGTTTCAGAATCTTCTCCACCAGCTTGCGGTGTCCCCTGTGCACGCCGTCAAACTTGCCCAGGGTTACGGCGCAATTGGAAAGCCTGGGGAATTCCCCGTCAATTCTTAAGTATTCCATGCTCTACTCCTACAAAAACATTTTTACCGGAAAATATCTCTTCCTGCTTTTCTGCCACTGGTAGATTCCGGCAAAGCTGCCTGTGCTGCTGCACATACGCACCCATCCGTCCTGACACTGCCCCTCTACCAGCTCTTCCGTAAGAGGATTTCCGTTTAAAAGCAGCCTGTCCCCATAGGAACTGCAGCAGATCCGCGGATATTCCTTCAGAACTTCTTCGATTCCGATCACCAGTTCCGATACGGCGCCTTCCTCTGCAGCCTGCCGGATTTCCTCCAGAGTATGGCTTTCCTCCAGAGTAAACCTTCCCGCTTTTGTCCGTTTCAGTTCCTCCATGCAGCCGCCGCAGCCCAGCGCCCTGCCGATATCATGGCAGAGGGTACGGATATAAGTTCCCTTACTGCAGGTTACCGAAAGGCACACATAAGGGAGAGTCATTTCCAGTATCTCTATTTCATAGAAATGTACCGGCCTTGGCTCTCTCTCAATGGTCTTTCCCTCTCTTGCAAGCTCGTAAAGCTTTTTTCCGCCGACCTTTAAGGCGGAGTACATGGGCGGTATCTGCATCTGTTCTCCCAGAAAGCCCTGTATCACAGAGGAAACCTCATCCCCGGTGACCGTCACAGGGGCTTCCTTTACGACAGTCCCGGTCATATCCTGGGTATCTGTCTCGATTCCAAGATGCAGAAGCGCCTCATAGGTTTTATCTTTATCTGTCAGCAGTTCCACCAGCCTGGTAGCCTTCCCCAGAGCCACTGGCAGAACGCCCTCGGCCTCCGGATCCAGCGTACCGGTATGGCCGATTTTTTTCATATGGAGAATGCCCCTCAGCTTTGCCACGACGTCATGGGAGGTATACCCCTTTTCCTTACGGATGACCAGGATACCGTCCATTATTCCTCCTCCGCCAAAAGCTGATGCTCGATCTCCGCTGTAATATTGTTGATAACGTCATACATAGAGCCGCAAAGGTCGCAGCCTGCCGCCCGCATATGTCCGCCGCCCCCGAAAAAGACTGCCACCTTGCTGACGTCAACCTTTCCGTTAGAGCGAAGGGATACCTTAAAGGTCTGGGTTTCGATCTCATAAAGGAAAATCGCCACTTCCACCCCTCTGGTCAGCCTTAGCTGGCTTACGATCCCGTCCAGATCCTTGCCGTCCACACCGTAAAACTCCATATCACGTTTACGCATATAGCCTACGATGCATTTACCGTCCTGGAGCATAATGCTCTCCGCCAACACACGGCCCATGACCTGATTCTGGATATATGTTTTTTCATAAAAAGAATGATCGATGATCTGGCTGAACGGAAGCCCTGTTTTCATCAGTTCTCCGGCGATCCGCATGGTCTCCGGCGAGGTGGAGGAATACTGGAATACTCCCGTATCATGAACCATTCCGGTATAAATGGCAGTAGCCACCGTAATCTCCACCTTCTCAGGATCCAGAAGGCCGTACAGAACCTCACAGGCAGAGCTTACTTCCCCCTTCACATGGTTGACGTCGGCAAAGCCCTTGTTGCTCACGTGATGGTCAATGCAGACCGTCTTTCTGGCGCTGTCAAAATATTCGGCGGCTACCGCAAGACGATCCTTTGCACTTACATCACAGGTTACGAACAGATCATATACCTTCTCGCCTTCTGCCTTTGTCTTTATCTCATCAATGCGATCAATATGGGAAAATATCGGCTTTGGATCGTCCAGATAAACATCCGCCTGAATATCCGGATAATATTTCCTGATATACAAATATAATGCCATACAGGAGCCGACGCAGTCTCCGTCAGGACGTACATGCCCGGCGATTCCCATAGTCTTTACGTGGTCCAGTACTTCTGCAATATTTTTCATATCTATCCCTCTTATTCTTCCTCTTCCTCCCTTGCGGAGGCATCTTTTCTGGTCACATCATCAATCAGTTTTGACATTGTTACGCCGTACTCAATGGACTCATCCAGAATAAACCGGATTTCCGGCGTATTTCGGAGATTCAGCGTCCGGGCAAGCTGGCGGCGGATATACCCCTCCGCGCTGGACAGCCCTTTGATGGTTGCCGCCTTAGCTTCTTTATCGCCCAGAACACTGATAAAAGCCTTGCATGTTTTTAAATCGGGAGCCACTTCCACAGCCATGACGGAGGTCATGGGATGAATACGCGGGTCTTTGATCTCATTACGGATAATGCTGCTCAATTCCTTCTGTACCTCTCCGTTAATCCTCGTATTCTTAATGCTGTTTTTTCTCATTATAAGTCTCTCCTATCCGGATGCCTTCCTATCTCGGCACCTCTACCATGATATACGCTTCTACTCTGTCTTCTTCTTTAATATCGTTAAAGCCTTCAAATACAAGGCCGCATTCATATCCTGCCTTCACTTCCTTGACGTCATCCTTGAAGCGCTTCAGGGACGCAAGATTTCCCTCAAAGATCTGTTCTCCCTCTCTGGTGATACGGATCTTACAGCTTCTCTGGAAAACGCCGTCCAGGACATAGCTTCCGGCAATGTTGCCCACACCGGACGCCTTGAAGATCTGGCGTATCTCGGCATGGCCGATGATCTTTTCTTCATATACCGGGTCTAGCATACCCTTCATAGCGGCCTCTACATCCTCGATCGCCTGATAGATAACCTTATACAGACGCATATCCACACCTTCCTGCTCAGCAAGCTGCTTTGCCGTAGCATCCGGGCGTACATTGAAGCCGATGATGATCGCGTTGGAGGTAGCCGCCAGGGAAACGTCGGATTCGTTGATGGCGCCTACGCCTCCGTGGATCACTCTGACCACCACTTCCTCGTTTGACAGCTTCACAAGGCTCTGCTTTACAGCCTCCACGGAGCCCTGCACGTCTGCCTTGACAACGATCGGAAGCTCCTTCAGATCGCTTGCCTGAATCTGATCGAAAAGATTTTCCAGGGAAAGCTTGCCCTTCGTCTCTTCCAGAAGACGGTTCTTATTTTCAGATACAAACGCGCCGGCAAAATTCTTGGCTTCCTTGTCACTGTCAAAGGCCATCAGGATCTCACCTGCATTCGGCACGTCTCCAAGACCCAGGATCTCCACCGGGGTAGACGGGCCCGCCTCTTTTACACGGCGTCCCTTATCATCCATCATAGCGCGCACCTTACCGCTGCATGCGCCCGCCGCGATAAAGTCTCCCACATGAAGGGTTCCCTTCTGAACCAGGATGGTCGCAACCGGACCCTTGCCTTTGTCAAGCTGCGCTTCAATAACAAGACCTCTTGCGGCGCGATTGGGATTTGCCTTCAATTCGGCAACCTCCGCCGTCAGCAGGATCATTTCCAGAAGAGTGTCGATTCCTTCTCCCGTATGTGCGGAAACCGGAACGAAAATAGTGCTGCCGCCCCAGTCCTCCGGAATCAGCTCGTACTCGGAAAGCTCCTGTTTAACACGCTCTACATTTGCGCTTGGTTTATCGATCTTATTAATTGCAACGATGATCTCAACGCCCGCCGCCTTTGCATGGCTGATGGCCTCTACGGTCTGGGGCATTACGCCGTCGTCCGCCGCTACCACAAGAACCGCGATATCTGTCGCGTTAGCGCCTCGCATACGCATGGCGGTAAATGCTTCATGTCCCGGCGTATCAAGGAAGGTGATCTTCTGATCATTGATCTTTACCACATAAGCGCCGATATGCTGTGTGATTCCTCCGGCCTCGCCTCTTGTCACGTTGGTATTGCGGATCGCATCCAGAAGAGAGGTTTTACCGTGGTCAACATGGCCCATGACGCATACTACCGGAGGCCTTAAGGTCATTGTTGCCTCATCCTCTTCATCCTCTTTGAGAAGCTCTCCGATCACATCGACCTTTTCTTCCTGCTCTGCGATGATATCGTATTCCAGAGCGATCTCCTGTGCTTTTTCAAAATCGATCTCATGGTTTACTGTAACCATCATTCCCTGCAGGAACAATTTCTTTACAATTGCGGACGGCTGCATCTTCATAGCCTCCGCCAGCTCACGGATGGTCATTTTCTCCGGAAGAGTGATTTCCTTAACCTCCGGTTTTTTCTCTTCCTGCTTGGGCTGAGGCGTCAGCTTCTGAAGAGCTTTGGGCAGTCTTATGCCGGTCTTCTTGCTGTTCTGGTTTGGTCTGTGTCCGTTATTTGAGGATTTGTCAAAATCCTTTTTCTTATTCTTATTCTCTCTGTCACGTTCTCTCTTGCTGTCCTTGGAGGTCTTGGTAAGCTCCGGAGTGAAAACGGCGTCGCTGCTTCTTCTGCTCTGGGTGCGCTGTCCGCCGCGGTTCTGTCCGCCGCCCTGTCTGTTGTCGTTTCTCTCGCCTCTGTCGCCTCTGTTATCCTGACCCGGACGGCCCTGATTACCGCCCTGGGAGCGGCCTCCCTGAGATCTTGCCGGACGCCCGCCGTCATTATTCTGTCTCTGGGAACGGCCCTGGCCGTCATTCTGACGGAAGGAACGGCCCTGACCATCGCCCTGCCTCTGGCCGCGGTTCTGGCCGTCGCCCTGTCTCTGGCCGCGGTTCTGACCGTCATTCTGTCTCTGGCCGCGGTTCTGGCCATTTCTGTTCTGACCGCCTCTGTCATTATTCCTTCTGTCGCCGCTTCTGGAATCTCTTCCTCCCTCACGGTTCTCCCTGTTACTTTCTCTGTTGTCTCTGCTGTTGTCCCTGTTGTTATCTCTGCCGTCTCTGCTGTTGTCCCTGTT
>JAUNGB010000145.1 GCA_030524715.1 Eubacteriales bacterium
GGGCGGGTCAGAGACTTTCACTCCTTAGAACGTGCGCCCGCCGGGCGCACCATAAAAAACCGCCTCCTGCAGATTCTGCAGGAGGCGGCCGGGTATCTCTTCACAGTACAGCAGCAAACACAGAAGATGTCTGCTGTTATTCTATGCTTCGCCTACGATTTTTTATACCGCTGTGCTTTAATTTCTTCCAGCTCGTCAAAAATAACTTCATTCAAAACTTTAATATAAGTACCCTTCATACCTGAAGAACGCGACTCGATGACTCCTGCGCTCTCAAATTTGCGCAGTGCATTAACGATCACGGATCTTGTGATTCCCACACGGTCTGCAATCTTGCTGGCTACCAAAATGCCCTCGTCTCCGTCCAACTCGTCAAAAATGTGGATAATAGCCTCCAATTCTGAGAAGGACAGCGTGTTAAAGGCGGATTTTACCACCTGCTGTTTTCTGTCTTCTTCCGCGTTTTCTTCATGTACGGCACGCATCATTTCCAGTCCCACTACTGTAGTACCGTATTCGCTTACAATAATGTCCTCGATATCATACGGCTTATCCTTACGGTACATAAATACCGTTCCCAGGCGTTCCCCCGCAATATCAATGGGGTTGATGATCCCCTGGCAGTTGCTGGATACATGTTCAAATCCTAAAGTCTGAAGGTTGACGTTTTCTTTCGTAGACAAAACACCCAGGAATCTCTCATTTAACAATGCATCTACATAACCGCCGACCTTATCCTCGATTAACTCAGTTATCTCTTCAACACCAGGACACAAACTGACACCCAGAACTTTCCCTTTCCTGCTCAGTACAAGGATATTGGAACTCAACGTTTCCATTAATACCTGGCAGATGTCGTTGAACACAACCTTACTGGAACTACTGTTGTGCAAAAGTTTGTTGATTTTTCTTGTTTTGTCTAGCAACTGAACGCTCATCTTGTCCTCCTTTCGCCTTTGTCTCATCTAAAGATCTATCTGATATACTGCTAATTTAATACTACACGTTTTATGTTAGAATTACAAGACATTTTTACTATTTTTCACTTTAATTTGCCAATTCTGAATATATCTATGTTCAAAATTTATTACAGAACAGCGAAAAAGGCAGGAAAAACGGAATCCTGCCTCCGATTTTCCTGCCTGATTCAAAAATATTCTGAAATCAGCTTTCCTTCTGCTTCTGTTCCACATAGCCGCAGGCGGGGTCGCTGCAAGCCAGCTTATTGCCCTTTTCTACCATGTAGCTGCCGCAGGACGGGCATTTTTTAGCTGAAGGCTTCTGCCAGGACATAAAATCACATTCCGGGTTATCCTCGCAGCCATAATATTTTCTGCCCTTCTGGGTCTTCTTAAGTACCAGTTCTTTCCCGCATTTCGGGCACGGCACGCCGATCTTTTCATAGTAAGGCTTCGTATTCCGGCATTCCGGAAATCCGGGACAAGCCAGAAATCTGCCGTGGGGGCCGTATTTGATCACCATGTTCCTGCCGCACACATCACAGATAACATCCGTCACCTCATCCTGAATGTCTACCTTTTCCAGTTTCTTCTCGGCTTCATCCACATCTCTTTTCAGATCCGGGTAAAAATTGCGCACAACGGTTTTCCACTGAACGGTTCCCGCCTCCACACAGTCCAGAAGCCCTTCCATCATAGCGGTAAAATTTACGTCCACAATGCTTGGAAACGCCTGCTTCATAATATTGTTGACCACTTCTCCCAGCTCTGTCACATAAAGGTTCTTCTGCTCCTTTGCCACATAGCGGCGGCTGATGATCGTCGTGATCGTCGGCGCATAAGTACTTGGCCTTCCGATTCCCTGCTCCTCCAGGGTTTTTACAAGGGACGCCTCTGTATAATGGGCAGGAGGCTGCGTAAAATGCTGCTCCGGCTTAAGCTCCAGAAGCTTCAGCTTCATTCCCTTTTCCAGGCTCTGGCTTAAAACGTTGCTTTTTTTGCCGTCCTCTTCTTCCGAATAGACGGATAAAAAGCCGTCGAAAACAATCTTGGAGGCTGCCACCGTAAAGACATACTCTCCTGCGCTGATCTTTACAGAGGTTGTCTCGTAAAGAGCCGGAGCCATACGGCTGGCGGCAAACCGTTTCCAGATGAGCTGATACAGGCGGAACTGGTCTCTGGAAAGGGATTCCTTAAGCTCCGCCGGAGTACGGCTGATATCCGTGGGACGGATAGCCTCGTGGGCGTCCTGGATCTTCTGGCTCTTTTTCACTGTCTGTTCTTTATGGGAGACATATTTCTCTCCGTACCGCTCTGTAATATATTCTCTGGCGGCCTGATCCGCTTCCTCGGAAATACGGGTGGAATCTGTACGCAGATACGAAATGATACCGACGGTTCCGTTGCCCTTGATATCCACGCCCTCATATAGCTGCTGCGCCAGACGCATCGTCTTCTGGGTGGAAAAATTCAGGGTCTTGGACGCTTCCTGCTGTAAGGTACTGGTTGTAAAGGGAAGCGGCGGGTTTTTCATTCGCTCCCCCTTTTTTACCTCGCTGATTTCATATTCCTGTCCGTTTAACCGCTCCAGAAGCTCATCCATTTCTTTTTTATTATGGATAACAAGCTTTTTGTCCGTGCCGTAGAATTTGGCCTCCAGAGGCTTCTTTTCCCCGTCTGCCTTAAATTGTCCGTCAAGGCTCCAGTATTCCTCCGGTATAAAAGAATTGATCTCTTCCTCTCTGTCGCAGATGATACGAAGGGCCACTGACTGTACACGTCCTGCGCTCAATCCTCTCTTCACCTTTGCCCAGAGCAGGGGACTGATGCTGTAGCCTACCATACGGTCCAGCATTCTCCGCGCCTGCTGGGCGTTCACCAGATCCATATCCAGCTCCCTTGCCTGCTTAATAGAAGCTTTTACGGCTGTCTTGGTTATTTCATTAAACGTAATCCTGTGCATTTTCTGCGGATCTTCCTTTAACGCCTGCATCAGATGCCAGGAAATCGCTTCTCCCTCCCGGTCAGGGTCAGTTGCAAGATAAATTTTGTCCGCCTTTTTTGCCGCCTTACGAAGCTTTGCCAACAATTCCCCTTTTCCGCGGATGGTGATATACTTGGGTTCAAAATCGTGCTCCACGTCGATCCCGAACTGACTCTTGGGAAAATCGCGCACATGACCGTTGGATGCCTCCACCTCATAATTGCTTCCCAGGAATTTTTTTATGGTTTTCACTTTTGCAGGTGATTCCACTATCACCAGATATTTCGCCATCTTACCTCTCCTAGTTTCTGTTTATATTTTTTCAGGAATGCCGCTCCGAAAACGCGGGGGGCCGTTCCGATGTTTTATGATTCCATACCTTCCGGCCTGCCGTCTTTCATCTGTAAAGCCCGCAGACATCCGCTTTCCGCCTTGCCGCAAGCTCAGAAATGCAGGACGCCGCACACTTTATGCCGGGGAATGCTTATCTGTGTTATTCTGCTTTCACATAATGATTGCGTCCGACTTCTCTTGCAAGACCTGAGAGCTCCAGCTCCAGAAGAAGGTTGCTGACTTTCCACGCCGGAAGACCTGTTTTTTGGATAAAGAAATCCAGATTTTCAGGTCGTAAATCGAGACAACTATACACCAAATTCAAATCACTTGCAAGTACCAACTTATTTTTTTCCTTTGATTTCCCCATATTTTCCTCTGTAATTCCCCATTCCGCCAAAAGGATCTCCGGACTGTAGGCAATGCCCGCTCCGTCATAGATCAGTTTGTGGCATCCCATGCATAAATCCTCTGTGACCGGCCCCGGAAGGGCATACACGGACTTCCCCTGCTCCAGGGCGCAGCGGGCGGTGATAAGGGAACCGCTTTTTTCCTTAGCCTCCACCACAAGAACCACATCAGAAAGGGCGCTGATGATACGGTTTCTTGCGGGAAAGTGATAATTTCTCACGGGCGTTCCGGGAGGGTATTCGCTTAAAATCCCTCCCTGCTCCCGCAGGATCCGTTCATATAAACGCCGGTTTCTTGTGGGATAGCAAATATCCACACCGTTTCCCAGCACCGCAAAGGTAGGGCTTTGTCCCTCCAACGCCCCTTTGTGGCTTTCCGCGTCAATGCCGTAGGCAAGTCCGCTTAACACCTGTACTCCCGCGCTGCTCAGCGTTTTTGCGTAACGAAACGCCTGGATCCTTCCATAGGGGCTGCACATACGCGCGCCTACGATGGCAATTGCAGGCTGACTGCAGTCGGGAAGCCTTCCCTTTACATAAAGCTTCCGGGGCATATCCGGATAATTCCTCAGCTTTTCCGGATATTCCGGACTTTCCGCACAGATACAGCGTATCTCGTTTTCTTTTGAATTTGCTGCTTCCATATAAAATACCTCCTTACCGTGTGTTTTATGACTGTTGTTTCAATCCTCGCCCTGTAAATCTGCCGGTACATCGCTGCATTAATGTAATAATGTACTAAGATTTTCTGCGTTTCTTTTAATTCCAGTATTTTTTATCAAAGGGACGGTATGACAGCGCTTCTCCAACGTGACGCTCCCGGATATCCGAAGAGCCGTCCATATCTGCGATCGTGCGGGCAACCTTTAAGATCCGGTGATAAGACCGGGCGCTGAACGGCATTTTGTCAAAGCTCCGTTTTAAAAGGCTCTCCGCCGCCCCGTCGATCTGGCAATACTTTTCCACCTGGCTGCCCGCTAATTCTCCGTTAAAACCCACATTCTCGTGCAGATAGCGCTGCCTTTGAATTTCCCTTGCCGCCTCCACACGGACACGGATAGACTCTGAGCTTTCTCCGGTCCTGCCTCCCCTGAGGCTGGAAAAATCCAGAAGAGGCGCCTCTGCGCAAAGGTCTATCCGGTCCAGAAGCGGCTGGCTGATCTTTCCCAGATAATGAGCCACCTCTCCCGCTGAACAGCTGCAGCGGTTCATATCCGGATAGTATCCGCAGGGGCATGGATTCATTGCCGCACAGAGAATAAAGCTTGCCGGAAAATCATAGGTTCCGTTCACACGGGAGATCCGGATCACCTTGTCCTCCAGAGGCTGACGCAGAATCTCCAGGCTTCTTCTGGAAAATTCCGGCATCTCATCCAGAAACAGGACGCCTCTGTGCGCCAGCGTCACCTCACCTGGGCGCGGGTTTTTTCCGCCTCCGGCAAGGGCATGGGGTGTGCAGGTGTGATGGGGACTGCGAAACGGCCTTCTTCTGATAAAAGGATTTCCGGAAGAAAGAAGCCCCGCAATACTGTAGATCTTTGTCAGTTCCAGGCTCTCTTCAAAAGTCAGCGCAGGCATAATGGAAGGGATCCTTCTGGCAATCATAGTCTTGCCTGCTCCCGGAGGGCCGATCATCAGAAGATTGTGAAAGCCGCTGACCGCAATTTCCATGGCCCTGCGAAGGCTTTCCTGCCCCCGGATATCGGAGAAATCCACCGTTTCTTCCCCTGTTTCCCTTTCTGCGGCTTCCTCTTCCGTACCTTCCCCGCTTTCCCTTTCTGCGGCTTCCTCTTCTGTGCCTTCCCCGCTTTCTTTTTTTCCCCGCGCTTCCTCCGAAATCCGTTCATGGAAGGAGACGGGATCCCGCAGAAACTGCACCATTTCTTTTAAATTCCGCACCCCGATCACTTCCATATCACGGATCAGTCTTCCTTCCCGCAGATTTCCATAGGGAATCATACAAAAGCGGCATTTCAGTTCTCTTGCCCGGATAACAATGGGAAGTATCCCTGAAATCGCATGGATTTCTCCGTTTAAGCTGATTTCTCCGGCCATCATAACCCCGGAAAGGAACTCAGGCTTTAAGATGCCTGCAGCCGCCAGAATAGCGGCGGCTACCGGCATATCAAAGCCGGCGCCCTCTTTTCTGATATCCGCAGGGGCAAAATTAACAGTGATCCGTTTGGGCGGCAAAGCGATCCCATTGTTTTTCAGCGCCGTCCTTACACGGTCCTGGGCCTCTTTCACCTGCGTGGACGGAAATCCTACCATGGTAAAGGACGGAAGTCCGTCGCTGACGTCCGCTTCCACCTGAACGGGGCATACCTCCATCCCTAAAATTGTTGCTGATAATACGCTTGCAAACATAATTACTCCTTTCTGCAAAATCACTCTGAAACATAACACTTAAACAAACATTAAGCCTGAATTGCGTTTTAGATTAATTATATCGTTTAAGAAAATTTATAAGAAAAAAGAAATAGATAATGTGTTTTTTGATGTGCTTTTTGACGTATTTTTT
>JAUNGB010000146.1 GCA_030524715.1 Eubacteriales bacterium
CAGCTCATGGCTAATTAGATGTAATCAAGATGAAGAAAGGAAAAGCACAATCCAGACGGAACCGGCGAAGCAGTCAAGAAATATTTGTGAATTTACAAGATAGGTGCTATAATGGGGAGAGCAAGCCCCGGCATGGGGAGAAAGGCAGGACGATATATGCACATAAGCTATAAACCGCTATGGCATACGCTGATAGAGCGCAATATGCGAAAAGAGGACTTGCGGCTTGCTGCTGGTCTTACCACAAATATGATTGCCAACATGGGAAAGGGAAAGCATATCAGCATGGAAACGCTCACGAAGATTTGTGAAACCTTGAATTGTGGTATTTTGGATGTAATTGAGCTTGAAGAAGATTAACAGATAAATGAAAGTGTTATGCAATGATAAACGTCACAGCAACCATTCTGTGGCATTCTGTGGCGTTTTATTTCACAAACCCGTACAAATTCAATGTAAAGACATAATGCACCAAATGGAGTATAATCATCTTATCAAAAAGGCAGTAAAGAGATAAGGAGTTATCCATGAAAATAAAGGAAATTGAAATACAGACTGGCATTACAAGCCATAACATTCGTTTTTATGAAAAAGAAAATCTGATTGTTCCAAAACGAAATCCACTCAACGGCTATCGTGAATATACAGAAGAAGATGTGGAACTCTTGAAACGTATTAAGCTCTTGCGAATGTTAGATGTTCCGGTTTCTGATATACGGGAATGTATAGAGGGGAAGAAACAACTATCAGATGTCTTAACAAATCGTATAGAAGTTATAAAAGCAGAGGAAAACAAAATCAGACAAAATCATCTGCTATGTGAACAGATTGCAGCTATGGAGATTGGGATAAACGATCTGCCCACGGAACTCATAGACCAAATATTCTGCGATAAAAACGCTTATGTATATCAGTTAGAACAGTTAAAGAAACAGGACAGGATAGGAAATCTGATTTTTCTTTCTAAGCAAGTAACTTGTATCATAGGGTGGCTAATTATAATTGTCATGTGTTTACAGTTTTATTTCGGACTTATTGCTGCTTACATGAGCAAACCGTTTCAAATTGCAGCGTTCCTAATGATAGTATTATTATTCGGTTGTATCTTTTGGATTATATATTGCAATGAAAAAAGGTGAGAGATATTGTCAAAGTCCCAAGAAGACAGAGGCAATGGCAGACTGAAAAGGACAGATTACAAAAATTTGTCCTTTTTTGCTTGACCTTAACCCTTCTCTAAGGTGTATGTTCAAAGAAAAAAAACGGAAAGAGAGGGATATTTTATGTATGTGAAGATAGACAACATAAACTTTGCGTATGATGAGGGAGAAGTTCTTCATAACGTGAGTTTTGGAATAAGCAAAGGAGAGATAACAGGCTTAATCGGTTCTAACGGCGCAGGAAAATCAACAACGCTGAAAACAATGATTAAGAAATTGAAGCCGCAAAGTGGAAAAATAACAATAGGCGGGATAGATATAGTTTCATTAAAAAGCGAGAATTTCCCGGTTGCTTTTGTGCCGGATGTGCCAGTGTACTATGAGGAACTCACTGTATGGGAACATCTACAGTTTATAAAAGCATTATACCCGCAAAGTAATACTTCGATTGAAGAAATCATTGTGAAGTTTAATTTGCAGGAACATCTATATAAAATACCAGCAGCTTTATCAAAAGGTACTTTGCAGAAAATGATGATTGCGCTTGCATTATTACGCCAATATGACGTGTTTCTTGCTGATGAACCTTTTACGGGGCTTGATCCGAAGCAGATACATGGGTTCAAACAAATTTTACAGGAATTAAAACAGCAGGACAAGGCGATTCTTATTTCAACACATTTATTGGATATGGCAGAGGGTATTTGTGACAGGTATGTCTTTCTGCACAATGGAAAAATTTTAGCAGAGGGTGGCAAAGCCGAGATAATAAAGCATTATCATTTGAAAGCAGAATTGACATTGGAAGAACTTTATATGTCCTTAATAGAGGGAGGCGAACATCATGCTTATTTATAAAATGTTGTGCCTGAACAGGCTTCGGGAATATAAGAGATTGATAAGCAATATGCTGCTTCCGTTATTGTCTTTGCTTTTGATAGCCGGATTTATTGGTTATCAGATATTCTCTTTGTTTTTTCCGGTTCTCAAAGGGATAGAAAATTTCAACTCAAGGGGCTACTATGCCAGTATTTTGTTTTTGACACTCTACACTGGATATGGGTGTTTTGTAAAAGTCAAGCCTGTAATTATTGTTAAGCCCGCAACAATGTTTTTCCTTAGCAAAAACAGATTATCCAGGCTCATAGCCATAAAGTTTATGGGAGCCGCCCTAAAACATTTCATAGTGGCACTTGCTTTTGCATTCTGTATCAATGGAATCCATTTTAATAGTGACTTGCTATTAACCCTTACAGCGATTTTTTGCATATTAAATGCCTGTTGTCTGCTCAAATGGAAAATATATCATACAAAGCAAAAATGGAAAGACATAGGTATCTGGCTTTTCATATGCTTCCCGTCCATGCTGTTAGACAGACAACCGTATGCTATTATCGCTCCTGTTGGAGTATGGGCAGCACTGGTGCTGTTTGATTTTCTTGCACTTGAACTAAATACTGTAAAATATGAGGAAGAAATGCAGTTCAGAGAAAAAATACTTGTTGCACAGAACTATAATAATACAACGCTGTTGAATCAATATTCAAAGGAAAAAAAGGTTCGTTATCTTCCGAAAACAAAAAAGGTGCCGAAGCTATTGTTAAAAACTCCGCTAATTTGGAAAGCGAAAACATCAATTTACAGACTTAGTAAAGATTTGATTGTGGTAGGTCTTGTTTTGTTCGGAATCAGCCTATCTATTTATAAAATGCCATTCCTTTGGTCATTGCCATTTTTAGAACAGAGGGAGATACGACATTTTTTGCTGATTGGGAGCGTATTTGCAATATTTCAATTAACATTACAGAGTATGCTGAAACAATTAGACAGTATTCTTGAAAAGGCGAAAGACGGTCTATTTATACCATTGCCGGAAAAGGAAATCATAAAACAGTTTACAGCAGTTCCTGTTTTGATTATTGGTGTTGAAAGTTTGATTCTTGCTGTTATTATGCAAAACAGGACATTTCAGGTTATAATCGGCTGCATTGCAATGACAACGGTAACAGCTTTTATATTTTGGCTTGATGTAAAACATAAAGCATTATTAACAAAAGGCTATTTTATTTTGAGTATTATAATTTTTATTATATCTTTGATTATTTCGGTATGAAATGAAGTTGGTATTGTATAAGGAAATGGCAAAACCAGCCGAGCCAGCGGGCGGTCAAGATAAACGGCTCTTTGCAGAGCCGCCGCCCCTTTCGATTATGTTTTAGAAATGTGGAGGTGGAAGTATCGGAAAAATATTATTACTGTCTTTTAAGGATGACGAAGAAGAAATATTGAATGAGCTTTCCATTTTTTTAATGTCAAAGCTCCATATGGAAGTGATAAACGCTTTTTTCGATAAAACGTATCTTGAGTACGATGGTCTGACCATAGATACGAAGTGCCGGACGGTCAGAAGGCCGGGGAAGGATATTGAACTCACACAGTATGAGTTTGATATACTTTATCTGCTGGCAAAAAGACCGGGACAGGTATTTTCCAAAGAGCAGATATATAGTCAAGTCTGGAAAGAACCTTATTACAGGGCAGAGGACAATGTGATGAGCCTGATTCGGAGAATACGAAAAAAGATAGAACCCAATCCGTCAAATCCAATGTATATTTTGACTGTTTGGGGAATCGGCTACCGATTCAATCCTAATATTATATAAACAACGTACAGCCAGCCGTTGCAGGAACCACAATTCCCACAACGGCTGTTTTCATTTTCTCCTGCGCCGGAAATTCAGCGGATTGTTCTTGATAACGGGAGATTTTGCAAGAACCTTTTTCAACACTTTCTGTTCATCAGCGGTCAGCTTGTCAAAGTCAATATCAAGCAGGTTGAAGATGATTTTCCAGATTTTCGTGAGATGGTCTCCGGGAGTTGCGAGGGCTTTTTTGATTTCCAGAGCCATTTTCTTTGCAAGGGAGAAATCCGGCGTACTGTCAATGTCATGCTCATGGGTTTTCCGTATATCGTGGAGAATGGCGTCCCATGTTTTATGCGTAACATGGCAGAAAAAATCTTCTTCCTCTAACTGGGCGGCAAGAAGCGTTTCCGAGTATAAATCGCCGTCAGCATGGGTGTGGTTTCTGATAAGGGCAAGCCGCTGTTCTTCCAGCGATTCGTTTATATCCCGGAAACGTGCGGTGGCGTGACCGTCTATGTAAATTTCCGTGTCTGTCATTAGCCGCTTGAATTTTTCATGGGTAGCAATCTCACAAAGAAGCCGGTTGTTGATCTGCTCACTTTTCAGCAGCTCCACCATTTCATCACTGATATGCAGCTCTGACAAAGGCGTGTTTATCTGCTCCCTGTTTTCTGTCCGGCAAAGTATGTAATCAACAGACACACCATAGAAATCTGCCAGTATTACAAGGTTATTATGGTTGATTTCTTTGTAATCGTCCGCTTCATAGCTGCCGAGGGCAGACTTTGAAATGCCGGTAAGCTGCGACAGTTGTTCCAGATATAAGTTTTTCTCTTTGCGTAAGTCTTTCAGCCGTTCCTGTATGGTAATGCGTGATTTCATAGGCATACCGTTCCTTTCTGGCGGCTCACATGACCGCTGGATTTATTATAGCATATCCTTCCGCAAACGTGGAATATTTTGATTTCTGCCCCTGATTCCTACTTTTCGGACATACGGCACAGGGCACAAAAATGTTCTATGATGTAGGTAGTTCATCGATGGATTATTCCAATCGAATGACCGGCCTGTATGGGATATGCTTCCCCGGCGAAGTGACGCAGCGACTTCCGGCAAGGAGATGGAGGAACCTTGACCGCAACGAGCGCACCAAAGGGAGCGATACGCCGTTGTGAGATTCAAGGGAGGAACGACATCAGGGAGAACCGGCAAAATGGACACCGAAACGATACCGAAACACAACAATTTATCAGGGTATAGTCTGCCCTGTCCGTAATACTATGGGGGATTTTCAGGCGGCTCTACGCCCGTATTTTCCCTGAAAATCGCCCCGAAACGCTACACAAAAACCTGCTATCCGTCCATCCCGGCTGTTACGGCTGAAATGGGCGGATTTTTTATGAAGGAGGCACTATGCCGAGAATGTCAAAAAAGTTGAAGAAAGAGCTTGCTTTCTTCCTCAATGACCGGGGGCGCAGGAGCTACAATGAGCTTTGCCGAAAATGCCAGCATGAATGTAAGCAGAGCTTCCGGGCTGTTGTCATCGACTGCCCCCGCTATTTATCCAAACGAGCGAAAAGGAGGACACCTGCCGAATGAATTATGAGTTTATGATGATTGACACACCCCTGCCGCCCTGTATGCCCCTGCCGAGGGCAACGCTGCGGCTGCCGGTCAGCAGCACCGCAAAGGTCATGTACGCCCGCCTGTTAGATGAAATCCTCACGGACGGCGTGGAGGACAGCAACGGGATTTTGTTTATCCGCTTCCCTATCGTGGAGCTGGCGGCGGCACTTTCCCGAAGCCCCATGACCGTGAAGCGTTCCTTAAACGAGCTGGAACAGGCTGGAATGATTATGCGTGTCCGGCAGGGCGTTGGGGAAGCCAACCACATTTATATTTTACTTCCGAAGGAGGACGCCGCCCATGAATGAAGAAATCGAAAAGCTCAACCAGAAGATTGAAAACGGGGAAAAAAAGCTGCGCCGGTTGAAGCATGAGGAAAAAATCTTGCAGCACCGGGCGAAGCAATTAACCCGGAATGAGCGGACGCACCGGCTCTGTACCAGAGGGGCGGCACTGGAAAGCTACCTGCCCCACCCGGAGCTTGTGACGGATGAACAGGTCAGCACGATTTTGAAGCTGCTGTTCCATCGGAGCGAAAACCGAAAAATCATCGAACAGGTACTTGCAGAAAAGCCGGAAAATGAGTAAAGGCAGAACGCCGGAAACGGCGGAGATTGCTTCCAGAGCGGCAAGCCGGGGCTTTCCCCTCTGAAAGAGGGCGCAACTATACACCACTTTGGAAGTGGTGCGTTGCGTCCTGCCGGAAGCCCCTTGCAGGGAGCAGATGATTTCCGCAGATT
>JAUNGB010000051.1 GCA_030524715.1 Eubacteriales bacterium
AAGTTTGTGTTCCGCTCAAGATAACTGCCTAGCTATCTCTCGCTTTACTGTTTTAAGTTCATTCTCTCTGAATGATATTTGTAAAAGAATTTTCGAGAATCGTATGTGTTTCACTGTTTAGTTATCAAGGTTCTTCATGATTCTCTGTCTTGCGACAGCTTTTATAAATTACCACATCTTCCAACATCTGTCAAGAACTTTTTTAAGTTTTTTTGATGTTTTTGATAGGCTGTTGTCGTTTCTTGATGACGACCGGATTACTTTATCATGTATTCAGTCATTTGTCAACAGTTTTTCAAACTTTTTTGAATTTTTTTCAAATTGTCTGTTTTTCAAACGCAATTTCTCAACGACAGCTCGATTACTTTATCATACCTTCATCCATATGTCAATCCCTTTTTTCAAAAACAGCGCCTTAACGGCTATTCAGCCGTTAAAGCACTGTCCAATGAGTAGAGCACGCTCTGCTAAAATTTGATTACGCCTTTGATTACGTCCTCTTTATGATCAAGACTGTAATCAATCCCTTCGATACAATCTTCAAAATCAAATACATGTGAAACCACGGATTTCACCGGAATACTGCCCGAGGCAACCGCGGCTATAGCAGCCGGGTAAAGATTACGGTAACGATATACGGAATAAATTCTTCCTTCCATAGCATTTAACGTTGCAGTATCAAGCTCCAGTACAGGCTCCGGCGAAACGCCTACCAGGGTAACTGTTCCCGCTCTTCTGATCAGACGGCAGGTCTGGAGAGTGGTAAAACGGTTTCCCGCGCATTCATATACCTGATCGGCGCCGCCTCCCAGAAGAGTTTTTGCAAATTCTTCAATGTTCTCGCATTTTCCGTTAAACACTCTGACAGCTCCCACTTCCTTTGCCTTCTCAAGCCTCTTATCCAGAACATCCACCGCATAAATTTCCCTGACGCCCCTTGCTTTCAGGCTCATAATCGTCATAAGCCCTATACAGCCGCAGCCTAATACAATGGCGGTCTGTCCGATTTTCGCATTGGAAAGCTCACACGCATGCATTCCAACTGCCAGAGGCTCTATCAGAGCGCCTTCCATCGTGTCTACGTTCTCCGGAAGCTTATAACACATACTTGCGGAATGAGTACAATACTCCGCAAAAACCCCGTCCTTTTCTCCCGGAATCGCCATAAACCTTACGTGTCTGCATAAGTTATAATGCCCTTTTCTGCAATCTTCACATTGACCGCAGGGAACTCCCGGTTCAATGGCTACCCGATCCCCAATCCGGAAGCCTTCCACTCCCTCGCCGATCTCCGTCACGATCCCCCCTGGTTCATGCCCTAATACAAGAGGACCGTCCGGAACCCAGTTTGCCAGCCTCCCGTCACTGTAAAAATGCAGATCCGAACCGCAGATACCTACATACTCCAATTTGATCTGAAGCTCTCCCTTTGCAGGTCTTGGAATATCCCACTCCTGCCATTCCAATTTTCTCTTCCCGATCATTGCACAGACTTTCATTTTACCTTCCATAATCGAACGCCTCCTTTTACTAAATTAAATTTAGTTGCATGAAATAAATTTTCACATTTCACTTTTCCGCATATTCATGAATATACTTATGATATAGCATTCTTTTATGATAAAAGTCAACTGTCCTCAAAGGCCTTTTTCGTAGTTTTCGCTTTTTAGGTAAAAAATCCACTTAATAAAATTTATTCAGTTGAGCAAATCCTCCAAACCTTTCTTATGTTTTTGTGCATAATCAACGGCAGGCTCTTTCGGCTCCATTCGTTTTACGCTCTCTCTGATCATCAGTTTTGTACTGATCATCGTTCTTCTTCCTCCGGAATATTCATGGCGTATTCTGGACAGCAGCGTCTGAATTGCCGCCAGGCCCATATCTTCCTTTGCAATTGCCACTGTCGTCATTTTGGGCTGTGTATAATTGCAGATCGTACGGTCGTCAAATCCAATAACCGACACGTCGTCCGGGACCTGAATACCATATTCTTTCATTACACAGGCGATCCGGCACGCCAGAAGATCATTTTCGGCAAAAAAAGCAGTTGGAAGCTTTCTTTCCTCTGAAAAAAACAATTTCGCGTCTTTATAAGTTTCCTCTTCCAAATATCCCACCTCTAACTGGTATTCCTGTCTGAAGGGAAGCCCTTTTTTCCGCATAATATCCCGATATGCTTCATGTCGCTGTTGGAAACTGGGAATCCTGATCCTGCTTTTTATGTAACCGATTTCCCGATGTCCCATTTTATAGAGATGCTCCATCGCCTGGGAGACTCCAAGATAATTATCCACCGACACCACATCCAGTTCCTTTCCCGGAAACAAATTGTCCAGAAACACACAAGGCTCTTTCACCTTCTGAAACATTTTCAGATCTTTTTCTTTCATTTCCACCGCATAAACAATGTATCCCTGGCATTTCGCCTGCCGGAAATACATTGCAAGCTCTTCCGTCCCCATATTTTGTTCCAGATAAAAAATATTCAGCTTATAGCCTTCTTCTGACGCGCACTTATTAATACTCTCCAACAGATAATTAAAAAAGGGATATTCATCTACAATGCTCCCAATACAGCGGTATACAACAAAGCCAATATCACCGCTGGAAATATTATCCTCTTTAAACAGATATTCGCAGTGCAGTTCTTTAATTTTGTGAATAATTGCATTCCGGAGTTCCTCTCCCACCCCGGGTTTGTTATTTAAAACAAGAGAGACCGCAGCGGGAGAAACCCCAAGTTCTCTGGCAATGTCTTTTGATTTATAGCGCATAGAATTACCTTCCCCGTTTTATATTATGACACCAGAAGCAACTGCTGTTTTGTCCCGATATCTGTTCCTAATTATATCCCGTCCATAAAAAAACCGCAATGCTATGTCAAAAACGGATCGCCTACGCTGTCCAAAATACTTCCAACTGTGCGGCTTTCATCTAACCGCCAATGTTCGCTTCATCGGATTTTTTCCTGTCTGACAATGTCTCCAATACCTGAGGGTATTCTTCATCCAGGGTATAAAACTGAATAATAAAAATACTCGCCACGGCCACGATCACGGGAATCCAGATATAATTTGCACAAATGGCCCCCAGTGTCTCGCCGGACAAAGGGGCATCCACCGCATAATTGCCATATTCCAGCACTTTTGCGGATAACAATCCCGCACTTGCCGCCCCAAGCTTCATCATCAGGGATACTGCCGATGTCAGGAATCCCTGGGGCCTCTTACCGGTCTGATATTCGGAATAATCCACCACCTCTGCAATCATGACAAAGACCATTCCTGACGCAATGCCGTTCCCGATGGAGGCAATAACATGAAAAAACATCATAGCCGCCGTATTTTTTCCCGCAAACCACATCCCTGCGGCGCCTGCCGCAAGTAAAATTTCCCCGATACACATACTTTTTTTCTTGCCGGCCTTTTGGGCAAGGAACGTAACGGCAAAAACCATAGGAATCGCCAGAAATGTAGATACGGAAAGAAGAACTGTCCCCATGGCTTCCTGTTCCAGACAATACTTGGCATAGTACATGGTTCCCTGATTCCGCATGGTCATTCCCAGAAGCATCAGATATTCTATTACACATAAAAGGATCCAATGCCTGTTTTTCGCAGCGACCTTCATGGATTCCCCCAGCGAAATCCGCTGCTGCTCCGGATTCACGCGCTCTTTTGTATTACAAAAGCATACCAGCATGATCCCTGTATAAAGTATGCCGTATACACACATGGTCTGTACAAATCCTTTTTCCGCATCCCCTTTTCCAAAATATCCCACCAAAAACAGGGTCATGCTGGTTACAAAAAAAGCTCCCAGGTTGGAACTGACATTTTTGGCCAGGTTAAACCACAGGCGCTCCTGACTGTCCTGCGTCATACATGTCATCATAGTGGAATAAGACACACTTAATCCCGAATACAGTACAGAATACACAACAGAAGTAACCAAACCGTATAAGAGCTTTCCCCTGATGGACAGATCCGGCATATAAAACAATGCGATCAAAGCCGCACAGAGCGGCAGGATAAACGCCGCCAGATACGGTCTGGCCCTGCCCCATCTGGTATCGGTTCTGTCAATGATCCCGCCCATTCCAAGACAGCTCACCGCATCCACAGTCCGCGAGATCAGAATAATCATCCCTACAGCCGCCAACTCCAGCTTGGCCACATCTGTATAAAAATACATTAGAAAAGAAGAAACAAGAACAAAGCACCCATTGCATGCAAAATCTCCCACGCCGTAACAAAGAATTTCTTTTTTTGTCAACTTCTGCGTCATAGTTCCTCCCTTTAACAAACCAGTAAAGCGGACATTTATCTGCGTTCACAGTACCTTCAGTTCTCCCGGCATTGTTGTCATACGCACCGCTCCAAGCGCAGTAATACGATACACATCTCCGCAGCCAAAAATATTCCCGGCTTCGTCCGCTGCCCGGGGTTCGCTGGCAAGAACCATGCCCTCTTTTAAAACCAATTCGTCAGAGCTGGTGGACTCGTCCGGAGCTTCCAAGACACAGTATCCGATCCCGTGCAGGAAATGCCTTTCCATAAAGGGAATCTGCAGCTTCCTGGCCAGCGTCTCTATTTCTTTTCGGATAGCCTTCAGGGAGACGCCCGGCTTCAGTTTTTCTTCGATCCGTTCCTGAAGAAGCCTCACCCTGCGCCAGGCTTCCTGATTCTGAACGGACGGTTCCCCCAAAGAAACACATCTGGCAAGAGTTCCGTAAAACCCGCTGTCCCCCATGATCTTAAGGGTGATCTGTATCATATCTCCCTCCGACAGATATCTTCCCGGATAGTAAAGAGGTTCCCCGCTCTGACGCTCCTTCCAGGAAATCAGCCGCACCTGCGCTGTTTCCATGGAATCGATTCCTCCGCTCCCAAGACGATTTGCAAGATAACGGGCATAGCGTACCGCCTCCGCCTCCGTCATCCCGGGCTTCAAATATCCCCAAAGGCCTTCCATCACCCGTTCCTGAAGAAAAACAGCTCTTTGGATCAGCGCCTGCTCTTCCGGGGATTTTACAGCCTTTAAAGCAGAAAATTCCCCTGTGACATCTACCAGTTCAATATCCGGAAGAAATTCCTCCAGATAATCATGCATCTGCGCACGCATTTCCTCTCCGTGAATCACCCCCAGTCTCTTCTCCCCGCTCTCTTCCAGCATGTGCCGGATCTCAAACGCAGAAAAACAATAAATTGTCTGTATCCCGTCAAATGCCTCTTCCGGATCCGGCATAGCGCCTTCCGGTTTTTCCGTAATTTTCGCTTCCCTGGCCATGCTGCTTCCAAGCACATGGAAAATCGTACCTTTCCGCGGAATCACAAAGCAGCTTTCCGTCCTTCTTTCCGTGCCGTCCACGCCGGACAGCCAGCGGCGGTATCCTTCTCTGTGAGGAACCAGCACAAGGATCACTCCCAGCTTTTTTTCCCGCATATATTTTCTGATCAGTTCATGTCTCCTGGCAATTTCCTGGCGGGTGATATGATAGTATAGTCCTGTCATCAAATCTATTCTCTGTTCCATCCAAACCTCCTAAAGAATTACCAGTTCCCTGGGATAAGCATTGGCGCGCTGTCCCCCGTCTTCTGTCACATAATAGGTGTCCACACTGTAAAAATCATCATAGGGAACTTTCCCTGTGTCGTCTCCACGATCTATACGTATATGAGGATGGACAATATAGTGCATCCCCATACGCAGCGTCTCTGTTTCAGAACGATCATGAAGGTAGGGGCGCTCTCCGAACACATAGCCGAAGCTGTGAAGATAATTCTGCATGTTCGTCCTGTATCCCATGGACTGAATATACGCGTAATTTGCATCGAAAATATCTTTCAGCCGTACGCCCGGTTTCATTCTGGCGCCGGCAAAATCCTGTGCCTTTACTGCCATCTCCCAGTAATCCACTGTTTGGGCAGATGGCTCTCCCAAAATAAAATTCCTTCCCAGGGCAGTATACAGCCCTCCGTATCCATTTCCTTCCACCATCATAAAAATGCGGTCGCCGTAATCCACACGGTATTCCGGATCGGCAGAAAGCCCCAGAGCATATGTCAGAGGCCTTCCGTCGTCCTTCCCATACTGCATAGCATAATACAGGGCTTTTTCCCCGCCGCCTCCAAGAGATTCTCCCAGGTATCTTGTCTCACAATTGATCTCCCGTATTGTTCTTCCCGGACGGATGATAGAAGGAAGCGCATAAAAAATCTGTTCGTGAATCCGGTTTGCCTCAGCGATCCATTTTAACTCTTCCGGACTTTTTATGGCCTTTAGAACATCCACCTGCTGTGTGCAGTCCACAAATTCCACAGCGTCAAAGTACGCCTCAAGTTCCGTGCGCATCCTGTACGTCAGAGCCTCCGGCTGTACCACCGCAATACGGACAGCTTTCCTTCCCGAAAACGGCTCCAGAAATTCCTTCAGATTCATCTCTCTTTCGTAGCGGATATGAGCATACTCCGCATCTTCATAGGGGATTGTGTACATATCCCTTGCATAAACTGCAATAACGTCTTTTCCCGGAATCAAAAAAACCGTTTCCACCGCCCTGGAGCCGGCGATCCAATGGCTGTATCCCTCCCAGGCGCCGTCCAGAATCAGCATCAGGCTGCAATTCTGATCCTCGGCGATTTTCCACAGGCTTGCCGCACGGCTTTCCATTTCTTCTCCGCCGATCACCTGCACCTGTTCATAGCGGTTTTTCATTTTGTATTTATTCATGTGGCATTTATCCTTTCACGGCTCCCGCCAGAATCCCGTCGATAAAGTTCTTCTGAAAAATCAGGAAGAAAATCAGAACCGGAAGCAGTGAAATCACAGCGCCCGCCATAACTGCGCCGTAATCAATGATCATCCCCGGCTGTACCATCAGAGAAAGCACCAGAGGCATGGTATACTGATCCTTGGAATTAAGAGCGATCAACGGCCACATGAAATTCCCCCACTGGTTTACAAAAGAAAGAATCCCCAGGGACGTAAACGCCGGCTTCATGGTCGGAGCCACGATCGTAAAAAAAATCCGGAAATCGCCTGCCCCGTCAATTCTTGCCGATTCGATCAAATCATTGGGAAACGCTTCAAAGCTCTGCCGCATGAGAAACACTCCGAACACATTGGCAAGGCCCGGCAGAATGACCGCCCAGGGCGTATCCATCAGTCCGAATGCACTGAGCTGGATAAACAGCGGCACCATTGTCACCTGCTGGGGAATAAACATGGATGCAATGCACAAAAAGAAAATAAGATTCTTTCCTTTAAAATCAAATTTTGCAAACGCATAGCCTGCCATGGAATCAAACAGAAGAACAAAAACCGTATAGATGCCTGCAATAAAAATACTGTTCGCCATGTTTCTCCAGTATGGGGCCACGTTCAGCAGGTTTTTCAGGTTTTCCGAAAAGTTGCTGCCTGCTTTCAGCGTATATTCCAGTTGGAAAATCTGCGTATTCGTATGAGTGGATGCCAGAAAGGTCCATACAAAAGGAAATACGGATATGATCGCCGCAAGAATCAATATAAAATATGTAACAAATCCCACTCTCGACTGTTTCATTTCTCAATCCTCCTTTGTCACTTTCAACTGCAAAAACGTCAGGATTCCGATCATAACCGCAAGAACATAAGAGCCTGCGGATGCCGCTCCGAAATTGAAGGTCTTAAAGCCCACTCTGTACAGATACTGCACAATCGTCAGTGTCTCATTGATAGGGCCTCCGTAGGTGAGAAGATACGGTTCCGTAAAAAGCTGAAGAGTTCCTGTTACAGACAGGATCACGGAAAACAGCAGTACCGGCTTGATTCCGGGTATGGTGATTCTGCGGAACTGCTGCCATTTCCCCGCGCCGTCTATAGCGGCCGCTTCATACAACTCCGCGGGGATATTCTGCAGTCCTCCCAAAAGGATGACCGTATTGTAGCCCGTCCATCTCCAGGTCATCGCTATGATGATCACAGCCTTTGACAAAACGCCTATATTCAGCCAGTCAGGCCCTATGATCCCAAATCTTTCCAGAAGATTGTTGATCATACCGTTTTCCGTATTGAAAAACAAACGGAATACAATGGAATAGCTGACCGTGTCAATCAGTACGGGCATAAAGATCACCATACGGAAAATCCCTTTGCAGCGGAGGGCTTTCTTATTCAGAAAATCAGCCAGAACCACTGCGAGAGCAGTTTGTATAGGTACCTGGATCAGCAGAATGATAAAGGTATTGGCAATGGATTTATAAAAAACCGGATCTGAAAACAGGAACTGAAAATTTTTCAGTCCGATAAAGGTCAGGTTCCCGCCTTTGAATTTCATAAAGCTTAAACAAACGGAATACGCTATGGGATACAATGTAAAGGTCAGGTATATCAGAAGATACGGCGCCAGAAATACAAAGGGAACCATCATTCTCTTTTTACTTTTCACTATTTTCACCTCTTTCCGAATTCACATCAGGACTCGCCTGTGAATCTTGGCGCGGGATTCTGGTCAGCTACGATTACATAATCTCAAACCAAATCCCTGCACATCTGAGATACCCCGCACGCCTGTCTTGCAACAACTGTACGGGGTATACCAATAAAGCGTTCATTTCATGAATTCTAAGCAATCATTTTTTCTCATTTCGCATCAATGATTCTCTGGGCCGCTTCCTCTGCCGATGCAAGAGCGGTTTCCGGATCTGCGTCATTTACAAATATTTCTCCAATGGCAGTTCTCATAGACTGGTCAACATCTGTAAAATACGGTCCGAAATCGATAACCGGTGAATTTACAAGTTTTGTAAAAATTTCCCCTCTGGAAACGCCAAAGTACTCATCCACCTGCTTAAAAGCATCTGTTTCATAGGAAGGTTTATAGGAGGGGAACTGCCCCCATTTAAAGTTGATTTCATTAGCTTCATCATCCATCATGGCGTAAGCGGTATATGCTTTCGCAAGCTCCAGATTCTCTGAATTTGCGGAAATTGCCAGTACGCAGCCTCCCATGCTCACTTCTCCGCTTTCTTCCCCTTCAAAGCAAGGCATCGGAGCGATCCCCCACTTGCCGCTCTGTTCCGCAACGGAACTCATCAAAGTACCTGTATACCATACCGGATATGGCAGGCTGGCGATCTGATCCGCGTTCAGGGCTGTAATCCTGTCGTCCCACTCGCTGGGAAGATCCATGGTAATACCTGCATCCTGCATTTCCTTCAGGAAGGAAATACCCTTTAACATTTTATCTGTAGTCAGGTCTACCTTTCCTTCTTCATCATAGTACACGCCTCCCTGCTGGTGCAGAAACAGCTTCACCGCATCGCTGCTGGATGAACCGTTGTAGCAGAAACCAAACATTTTAACGCCTGTTTTCTCAAGGATGACTTTGCCTGCTTCCAGATACTCTTCCCATGTGGTGATGGATTCCGCATCTACTCCTGCTTCCTCAAAAATATCTTTCCTGTACATCATTGCGCAGGGACCGATATCCCACGGAACCGCATAATATTTTCCGTCCTGTCCGATGGTAACGCCCAGGGCGTTAGCTGCGAAATTATCTTTTTCCGGTTCAACGATATCGCTTACATCAGCAAAGCTGCCCTCGTAATTATTTAAAAACGCCTGGAAATCCGTCTGCTGGATCTGGATCACATCCGGTACATTTACACCGGAAGCAAGCGCCGGATATAATTTAGTATATTCTGCGTCTACTTTATCCACAACAACAGTTGTGCCGGGATTCAATTCCATAAATTTCTCCGCAATCTCCTCAAGGCCGTCCGCCGACGCATTCCATGAGGCTACGTGGATTTCTCCGGAAAGGCCTGTGTTTTCTTCCTCTGCTGCAAAAACCGGTATTCCTGTTGTAAAAACCATACTTAACCCCAACAATACACTAATAAGTTTTTTCTTCATGCCTTCTTCTCCTTTTCTTTAAGTCTGCTTAGAATTACATTGATTTGTAACAGCTCCTCTTCTGTAAGCTGCGTATTATCAAGGGCGCGGACGTTTTCATGAATCTGTTCCAGCCTGCTCGCTCCCAAAATAACCGATGTGTTTTTCTGAAGATTCCATATAAGCGCCATCTGTGCCAGCGACTGCCCGCGGTTTATGGCGATCTGGTTTAACGCCTTTACCGCCTCCAGCTTCTCCGCCGTGATTTTACTTTTATCAAAGAATTTACTTCCGCTTGCCGCTCTGGAATTTTCCGGAATCCCGTGGAGATATTTGTCTGTCAGCAGCCCCTGTGCCAGAGGACAAAAGGCGATGGTTCCGATGGAAAGCTCCTTTGCTTTTTTCAGTACCTCATGATTACTCTGATCCAACATGGAATAGCGGACCTGATGGATCACACAATGAAGCTTTCTTCCTCTTAGTTCCCTCTCCATTCTCTCCGTGTCCCTGGGACTATAATTGGAAATTCCTATGTAAAGGGCTTTTCCCTGCCGGACAATCTGCTCCAGTGCCTCCGCGGTTTCCTCTATGGGCGTCTCCGCATCCGGCCTGTGATGATAAAAAATATCCACGTAGTCCAGCCCCATCCGCTGCAGGCTCTGATCCAGAGACGAGATCAGGTGCTTTTTAGACCCCCCGTTTCCATAAGGCCCTTCCCACATATCATAGCCGGCTTTTGTAGTGATCAGCAGTTCCTCTCTGTGCTCTCTTAAATCCTGCCTTAGGATCTCTCCGAAAATCTGTTCGCTGGTTCCCGGTACCGGGCCATAGTTGTTGGCAAGGTCAAAATGCGTAATCCCAAGATCAAAGGCTCCCAGAACCAGCTTCCTGCAGTTCTCATAAGAACTGGCAATATTAAAGTTATGCCACAGCCCAAAGGACATGACAGGCAGCTTCAGACCACTGGAACCGCAGAACCGATATTGCATCATTTCATAGCGTCTTCCGTTAGGTTCGTAACTTTCTGTGTATTTCATTCTGTCTCCTTATTTTTTCTTTTTCTTCTCTCTTTCGTTTGCTGATGAGTTTATTTTACTGAAATCCCTCTCTGTTTTCTAACTTTATCTTATTAAATTTTGCGCATTTTTGACCATTTTGAGGATTTTATTTATTACGGTATTCTGTACTATCATTGCATTTTCCATTTGATTTGTAAAGGTTTTCCATATTTTCTCAATTTTGTGTATTTTCGACCATTTTTAACGCAAAAAATAGAACCCCGTATAATGGGATTCTATTCCTGTTAAAAGCATACGCCGTACATAAAGCGCTTATTTTATAAATCTACAGACAGCTATTCCTGTTTAGGGCCCACCCACATTTGTTACTCATCGCCTGTAGAGGCGGCGGCATCTCACATCTGATGTACGGTCTCCATCAGCCTGGAAATATTGGCAAGGGGAATATCCGAATGGAAACTGCAGTCGGCCCCGAGAAGGAATCCCGACATGTTCCGGTATTTTTCCGCAAGCTTTCGCACATACCTGTCAATTTCTTCCGGACTTCCTTTGTGAATGACGCTCTCTTTTGTATTGTCCATACCCCCTATGACAGCTTTACCTCCAAAGAACTTCTTTCCGTCTTCTAAACTCATCTTTTCCACATTTACAGACCAATTCACCGCCCTGCACGGATAATCCTTCCAATTCTCCAGATGGTTCTCAAATCCATCCCATCCACAGCAGTGCATCAGGTTCCATTCACTGAACTGATTGGCCGCTGTCAGAGTCCTAAGATCGCTTGGAGAAACCAGACGCATATATTCCTCGTGGGAAAAGCGCTTTTTCTCGCCTCCCTGTACACAAAAATACACCCCGTCACAGCCGCATTGGCGAATTATCTTTTCTGCCAGGCGGGCATTATCACCGGCAATGACGTCCAGGGCATACAGAACCGCTTCCTCATCTTCTTTCAGGTGCCTCATAACCAGCCCATCTGTAGCGGCAAACCGCATGGAGGAAAACGCGGCAAAAATATTATAATAAACCATACATTCCCCACCGATTTCCTCCACGATCTGTTTTGCGCGCTCTTCCTGATCAGTAAAATACGGATGGTTCTCCGGCAGCGGCTCCAGATATCTCCAGTCAGAAGCTCTCTGAATTTCCCGGGAAAGAGGATATTCAAAATATCCGTCGCTCATAATCTTTACAAAGTCCACATCCGTCTCCCTGTAATAGCGGATCTGATCCTGAATGACGTAATCTCCTTTTCGTTTCTCTTCCGGCAGATGCCGCCATACGCTGCAGAGAATGCCGTCGATTGCTTCATTATTTAATGCTTTTTTCATTCTCTGTCTTTTGTTTTCCATCACTTTCTCATCTCCTGATTTATATGCGGCTTGTTTTTGCTTCACAAATATATTAAAATACTATCATTGATTTCCTATATTATCACACTTTTTATGCAAACGCAAGTTTGCTGCAAGGAAGCCAGAAAGCCCAAAAGCTTCCTGTTACTGTTTACTCCCTGGCCTTGCACTGGCTGCCCGGGCTTGTGGTCAGTAGTGCTGAATAGCCAAGAAAGGATTTTATTTATGTCCATGAAACCCAGATCAAACCTGCCCTATGCCCTGGAATACCGTTATTATAATCTTCCGGTAGATTTTCCGATTTTTGCATTGCTTGGCGACAGATGGATGCTTCCTGATGACGACATTACATTTCTTCATTTTCATAATTGCCTGGAAATCGGTTATTGCTATGAAGGCAGCGGATATCTTCTTGCAGAAGATCAGAAGCTGGACTTTTCCGCAGGAGACATTTCCATTGTTTATCAGAATACCGTCCATCGCTCCGCAAGCGACAAGGGAAGCGTAAGCTGGTGGGAATATCTCTATATTGACACAGAACGGATGCTGGCGGATTTTTTTCCCGGCGGCTTTCCTCACCATGAATTTTTTCTGCTCCAGACTCTTGGCCAGAACAACATTATCAAAAAAGGCCAGAACCCTTTCATCCATATGCTTGTAAGAAATATTCTGGAAGAGATGCGCCTGGAAAAGGACAACTATAAGGACTGTGTACGTGGGCTGTGCCTCAGCCTTTTTATCGAGCTGATCCGCGAAAATTCCCAAAAGGAACCGGATTCCTTTCAGTCCTCCCACCTTTATCTTTCCATTATGCCAGCTATTTCCTATATTGATAAAAACTATATGCTGCCGCTGAAAATTCAGGAGCTGGCAGATCTGTGCCAGATGAGTCCTACCCATTTCCGTCGGCTTTTCCAAACCTCCATGCACACCAGCCCCCTGGAATATCTCAACCGGGTACGTATCCGCCGCTCCTGTATCCTTCTGCACAATACGGAAAAATCCATCCTGGATATTTCCCTGGAGGTGGGCTTTTCTTCGATTTCCAGCTACAACCGGCAGTTCCAGAGAGTGATCGGGACGTCCCCCCTGCGCTGGAGGAACAATTCCAGATCCATGCATAAAAAAGATTATACCTACTCCGTATTTGACTTTTAATTGACCCGCAGACCAGACTTCGAGTATAATAAGCATATGCTCTTCAAGACTCGCCCGCGGGTCTTAGAGCATGTCTGATATACAATTTTACGATCAACGGAGGAAACATCAGTGATTACAGGACCACAGATTCTATTATATAACCTCAGAGACGACGAAAGAACACGCCGGATCCGGCAGTATTTAAACAAAACGGGAATTGCCTTCCGTACTGTAACGGCTCCGGATTTTTTGCAGCCTCTTGGATATTTATTTGAAATTCCGGGATTTGAAAGAAATCCGCAGTTTAATCTGGGCGGAAATTTTCAGGATGAAATGCTGGTGCTCAAGGACTTTTCTTCTGAACAGCTTGACCAGTTTCTTCAGTTTTTTAAGGCAAACGGAATCCCTTCTGTCAGGCTGAAGGCCATCCTCACGCCCATCAACCGGCACTGGAATTCTCTTCAGCTTTATGAAGAGCTGACACAGGAGCACAAAGCCATGACTAATGTTAAAAAGCTCTAACATCATTTTACAGAACAGGAGTATTTTCTTATGCTTATAAAAAATGGAATTTTAATGAATCCACGCAAGAATGAAATAAAAAAAGCCGATATCCGGATCACTGACGGAATCATCCGGGAAATCGGCAGCTTACGGCCGCAGACAGGCGAAGAGGTTCTTGATATTGAAGGGCTTATCCTCGCACCGGGTCTTGTAGATACGCATGTTCATTTCCGGGATCCGGGATTTACCTACAAAGAAGACCTTCACACCGGAGCTTTATCCGCGGCAAGAGGAGGCTTTACCTCTGTGATCTGTATGGCGAATACTTCACCGGCTGTGGACTGTGTCCCTGTATTGCAGGATATTCTGAAACGGGCCTCCGGGGAAAACATTCATATTTACCAGGCTGCCTCTGTTTCCCTTGGCTTAAAAGGAGAGGCGTTAACTCCTATGGAAGAACTGAAAGCAGCCGGCGCCTGCGGCTTTACTGACGATGGAATTCCCCTCCGGGACGCAAAGCTCTGTTATGAAGCCATGAAGAAAGCGGCTGCCCTGGACGTTCCCATTAGTCTTCACGAAGAGGATCCCTCTTTTATATGCGACAACGGTATCAATCAGGGGGCGGCGTCACAGGCTCTTGGAATCGGCGGTTCCCCTTCCCTTGCAGAAGAGGTGCTTGTTGCAAGGGACTGCATGCTGGCGCTCCATTCAGGAGCCCATACGGTCATCCAGCATATCAGCTCCGGAAATTCTGTTGCTTTAGTACGAACGGCCAAAGCGTTAGGCGCCAAAATTCATGCCGAAGCAACGCCCCATCACTTTACACTTACCGAGGATGCAGTAGTCATTCACGGCAGCCTTGCCAAGATGAATCCGCCTTTACGGACAGAGGCAGACCGGATGGCGATCATTGAAGGTCTCAAAGACGGGACGATCGATCTGATTGCTACAGACCATGCGCCGCACAGCGCAGAAGAAAAAGCGCGGCAGCCGATCACCAGGGCGCCCAGCGGAATTATCGGGCTGGAGACTGCTTTTGCATTGGGCGTGACAAGCCTGGTAAAGCCCGGACATCTGACACTTATGCAGCTATTAGAGAAAATGAGTTCAAATCCGGCAGAGCTGTACCATCTTCCGGGCGGGGTGATCGAAGTGAACGCTCCGGCAGATTTTGTAGTGTTCAATGCCGATGAAAAATGGATACCTGAAAAGTTTGCTTCCAAATCCCGCAACACTCCGTTTATCGGAATGGAATTAGAGGGAAAAGTTCTCTATACCATCTGCCGCGGGAATATCGTCTATAATAGTTCCAATGAGTAATGGAATCCATCAGGTTTACGGTCACTTTATCGGCTCTTATTTTTAATTATCGGCTCTTTTTTAAACGCAGACAAGTTTCCCCATCGCTCTCACTTGAAGCGGGACAGGATGCTTATCTGCGTTCATATTGCCGGGAGATCTGGCATCTCCCGGCCTCCCTAAAAGCTCAATCTCTATAAAAATTCAATCTTTGTTACTGTTTGCACCGTAGGTGCGAACAGTAATCAATCTTCCTTTAATTTCACTTCCATCCCTTCTCCAAAACAGTTTCCCATATCAAAGAAGTCGAATTTTTCACCCTCCGCTGTCTTTTCGTACGCCATCAAATACAGCATTACCGTATCGCCTGCATCCTCCGGTATCTGTTTATGGAAATACCATTGAAGATTTCCGGCATTATAATGGCTCTGCCGCGCTTCTTCCTCTGAAACAGAAAGCCCTCTTTTCCATGCCGTACCGTCCTTATTTGTAAATAAAAGACCGCATAGCTTACGTTCTCCCTTCTCATAAGCTTCCTTCTGTTCCTCTGTCATTTCCACAGAAACTTTTCCCTTCAGAGAGGTCATGGAACGCTGTAGTTCTGTTACTTTTACTGTGTAATCTGAAAATACAAATTCCTGATCCGCAAGGGGTTTCAGCTGCGCATCTGTACTGACCGTAAAGGTCAGATCCTGATTTTCATAGCGTTTACCGGAAGCATATGCCCTCACGCACAGGGTTACCTCAAAGGGTGTCTGTAATATTGCATCCTGTGTCTGCATCTGTAAATTCTGTAAGTTTTTATCATCCTCTGCCGTAAATCCGTTCACATCATCCAGAGTGAAAATATAATAGTCCTGTTCTCCCGCATTGTCAAAGCAGTCTACAGGCGCTTTATATACTCCGTTGATATACATTTCCAATACTTCAAGGGAATACTTCTTCCCCTCCTGTGTCGGAACAGCATAAACAGAAAGCCTCATACCGTCAAACATCACCTCCCGGATATCCAGAAGCGGCAGATTGTTTTCCCTCTTTTCCCAGGAGGTCAGCCACTCCCTGTATTCCTTGTCTGTGTATGCCTGCTTTGGAAGACGCACATCCTCTTCTACTTTCACCGAAATATCCGACTGAAAAGCCTCTTCCAGATTTTCATAGTTCTCTAACTCCAGCTCTTCCCGGAAAATAACTTTCTTCCCCGCCACTCCCGCAATTGCTGTTATTCCTCCGAAAAGCAGCACTGCTGCAGCTGCAAATAAATAAAATCTCCTGGAGCGCTTTCCATGCTTCCTGTTCCCCGGTTTCACTATACTTTCCTGTTCTGCCGCGCATTTCTGTTCCGCCGCGCTTCCCTGTTTTTCTCTGTTCCCCTGACGTTCCACAGCCTCCTGCACTGCCAGATGAAAGGCTGACGGCATCTTCGGATATTCCTGTTCCCACCTTTTTTTATTCATTGTCTCTCCTCCTCTGACAACAGTTTTTTCAGCTTCTTCCTGCCCCTGTGCAGACGGCTTTTTACCGTTCCCTCCGGGATTTCCAGCATGGCAGAAATTTCCTGTATCTGAAACCCTTCCAGATAATAGAGAACCAGCGTGATACGAAATTCCGGTTCCAAAGCAGCCAGCGCCTGATAAAGGCTGCCGTAGTCCTCACTCTCTGATACCTGTACGCTTTGATTCTCCTGAAACGCAGCTTCCTTTGACCTCTGTTCCAGAATCCGATAACATTCGCGGATCAAAATCCTTATCAGCCATGTCTTTGCATAAGCATCCTGCTTCAGGGTATGCAGCTTTTCAAAAGCTCTGGTGATCGCCTCCTGCGCCGCATCCGCACAATCTTCATCTCTTTTCAGAATCGCTTTTGCTATCCGGTATAGCTGCACTTCATTGTCAAGAACCAGTTTTCCAAACGTATTTTTATCCATTTCCCTCCCCCTTTACTGCTTTCTGCTTATTAGACCTGATAAATCCCTCAAAGGTTCCCGCAGCTAAATAAAAAAGCACCGGATCCATTATACCTGAAACCGATGCTTTTCTTACACTTTTTTCATTCTTTTGCTCAGTAGTCGTCGATACATACTGTTTCCCCCATGCTTTCCCGGCGTACATAAAGAGTCCTGTCTTCTCTTGCGGACATGCTCCATTTTACAAGGGTCATACAGCGGTTCCGGATCTCAATCCCCGTAATTCCTGATGGATGAATACAGCTCCCCGTATTAAAATAAGGAGATTCCCCGGAGCCAAGCATGGGATGATGGGTATGTCCGCCGATTAAAATATGCCCGTTTTCCTTTGCCCATGACGAAAGGATCGCCTCGGACTTTTTCTTTCTCACATTATTTTTCGCCGCGCTGGTAGGATCAGGGATACCAAGTCCCTCCAGCGGCTTCCAGACATAGCGGACAAGAAACCTGGAAAGCCGCCACAGGGCGCTGTTAAAGAAGTCGCTTTGATGGCCGTGGGTCAGATAAATATCCTTTTTATTCTTCTGGTCTTCCAGAATAATACCTGAATAAAATTTCTGGTTGGGAAAATATTTTTTCTGAAATCCCGGATATTTTTTTACAAGATCATGGTTTCCGTAAATACTGTACATCCGTCCTGATTTTTCGTATTTTTCCAGCAATTCAAAGCATCGTCCATGCATTTCCCGGATGCATTTCATAGAGCGGTTTTCCCATAATTCATCCCCGTCACCAAGCTCTATGCAGGTAAATCCTCTGTCAAAATAGTACGAAAGAGCGGCAAGATACAGGTACTCATTTTTCAGGAAATTGTCGTTGGCATTCCCGCATCCTCTGTGGCAGTCGCTGAACAGAATATATCCGGATTCCTCAGCAAGAGGCAGCCGCAGCGCCCCTTCAAACGCCCTGGAAATCCGGGTATGGCAGCTCATAATTTCCTCCGTTTTTTCTGCCATCTTCTCTGAAAGCGCGCCAATTGACCATAGATAAAGGGGCAGGAATAATACAGAAACAAAACCTTATCTCCCGTGCGGCAGAAGGGCTTTGTCAGACATTGATACAGCCAGCACAGCAGACGGTTGCTCCACTGGGCAATACGGCAGCGCCAGGCAGCATGATAGCGCGGCTGGCGGGAATGCGGAGCGTCGAATATCACATGTACCATACGGTTGCAGACACATACGTCCTCCCGTCGGTATCCCATTCTCCAAAGGCTCCGCACAAAGCTCTGGAGCATTTTTTCGTCCGGAAACAGAAGACATGCATCCATGACCAGTTCCCCGGGTTCACTGTATTTGCCCACGCAGAATCCGGTCAGCCACCAATGCCTCATTTTTACCCTGAACAGCTCACAGCCCTTTCTTTGCAGCTTCATATATATGGGAAGCATTTCCCCATCCGGCACGCTTTTAAAGGCTGTCGCTTTATAGCGGGAAGAATCCACAATGGAATCTGCCCGGTAAATACCGATCTCCCCTCCGGTATTCATCCCATACTGCCCCTTCCATAATTCGATCATCCACGTACGGCCGTCATAGTCAAAATAAACCGGCTCACAGTCCATCACCATGTGAAAACGCACCGCCGCCTTATCATACAGAGAACGATAGCCAAATTCCCGCTGCCACGCGTCTACCGTGGAGGTCATGATATCCTGCTTCGGAAGATAAGCAAACCCGAACGGCTTCATCAGCTCGTTTAAAAGCCTGCATTTTTCACAGGCTCCCATCCTGTCGATTTTCCGGATAACAGCCTTCCGACGTAAAGCGCCTGTCACCCCTAAAAGCGCACAGCAAATCACTAATATTCCAATGAAGAAATACATCAGCCAACCCTTTTGCCATTTTTATAATATCATATGATTATTCCTTCTGATGGGTTCGCAAAAATTTAAGTTTACAAAATTTCATGTTCATAAAATTTCATGTTCACAAAATTTCAAGGAAAAAGACATTTTATTCTATTTATACGGCATTCCCCATCCGGTATAGTAAAAGTAAAAACAGAGAATCCGGCATGGATTCCACTAAAGGAGATATGCGCTATGCTTGAAAATACCTTTCAAAACCCCATTCTTCCGGGCTTTTATCCGGATCCGTCAATCTGCAGGGTCGGCGACGATTATTATATGGTAACCTCTTCCTTTGTATATTATCCCGGTCTTCCCATTTTCCACAGCAGGGATCTTGTGCACTGGGAGCAGATCGGACACGGCATCCACCGTCCGGAACAACTGGACTATAAAAACTGCGAGACCTCTGAAGGATTATGGGCTCCCAGCATCCGTTACCACAACGGGCTTTTTTATATTATCAACACCTTTGTCTCCGCCGGGCGGGAGGCTGACAGGGACAATTATATTATCACCGCCTCAGACCCTGCCGGTCCATGGAGCGACCCTGTCTTTGTAAAAGGTGCGGACGGGATCGATTCCAGCCTTTTCTTCGACGACGACGGCTCCGTATGGTATGTGGGAAACTATATCTGCCCGGAGAATCTGTATGAAGGCCATCACGGAATTTATTTAAATCAGTTGGATCCCAAAACCCTGCAGTTTACAGGCCCCCGCTATATTATCTGGGACGGCGCCAAAACACAGGGCAAATGGATAGAAGCGCCCCATATTTATAAAAAAGACGGCTGGTATTATTTAATGGTAGCCGAGGGAGGAACCTTTATCAACCACAGTGTCCAGATGGCTCGCTGCCGCGCCATCAGCGGCGATTACGAAATCTGCCCGAGAAATCCCATTGTCACCCACAGGCATCTTCCTCTGTTAAATCCGATTTCTGTAACAGGCCATGCCGATATCATAGAAACTCAGAACGGAGAATGGTGGATGGTGCTGCTGGCCGTACGTCCTTATGAGGGAGGGCATTATAACCTGGGCCGCGAAACCTTCCTCCTTCCCATCATGTGGGCAGAAGACGGATGGCCCATGGTGGACAACCCAACCGGCCTTGTCCGGGAAAAAGAACGGCTTCCGAAGCTTCCCAGGACTATTTATCCTCTTATGCCGGAATCTGACAATTTTGAATGCACAACTCTGCAGATGCAGTGGAATACGATCCATCCTTCCGCACAGCCGTTTTATTCCCTTACAGACCGCCCGGGATTTCTGCGGCTTCAAACACGCCCTCAGGTTATGGAAGAAATCTGCAGTCCGTCCTTTGTGGGCAGAAGACAGCGGCACAAGGTCTTTCTCGCAAAAACCGCCATGGAATTTTCTCCTTCCTCCCAATGGGAAGAAGCGGGGATCGCCCTTGTTCAGGACGACCGTTTCCACTATCTGATGGTACTTTGCCAGGATCAGGATTCCCTTTGTCTTCGGCTTTACAAAACAGAAAACGGCTGCCGCACCCTTCTTAAGGAAACCGCAATCCGGGAATCAAAACGGCTTTATTTAAGCGTCCAGGGCAATACTGTTGACTATGATTTTTACTACGGATATCAGGAGCATGAAATGCTTACGCTTGCACGTTCTGTGGATGCTTCCCTTTTAAGCTCTGTTGTCAACAACGGCTTCACAGGAACCTATATCGGAATGTACACCAGCTCTAATCATCATTCCAGTACCAATCACGCGGACTTTGACTGGTTTACCTATCAGGGCGAATAATTCTCCCGCCGCCTCCTGTAAGGCCGGAGAACATTTCTCGCGTCTCTGCCCATAGCAAAGGGGGCTGTCTTAAAATAGACAGCTCCCCTTCTTTAAAAAACATTCTTTTTTAAAAAGCACTCTTTTTAAAAAGCGTCCTTTATCTGCTTTACCAGCGCCTCCACATCCTCTGCTTTTACCAGAAAACGCTCTTTTCCATTGATGGAAAGGCTGTTATAGGTATCGTCAAAGGCGCGGTATACCAGTTCCACATCCGGCGCGTCTTCTGTATTTCTGTAAAAATTCATACGGAGGATTTCCGTCTGCTCATCTTCCTTTCCTTCTTCAGCGTCAGAATCAAGATAGACGTTCATCAACGCCTGATACAGCGTAGTAAATGTCTCCTTTTCTACCTTTTTCTTTCCGAAAAGGTAACTGCCGCCGTCTTTTTTCATAGTATAATTCTTTTCGTCTATGACAATTTCAACGCTGTCCAGGGTTTCTATGTTGAAAAGCACCGGGATCTTCAGAATGTAATCAAACGGATTCAGATCAAAGACCGCGGCTACCGTTTCCGCCGGAAGCTTATATACCTGCTCTTCACAGCCCTGTACCGCGGCATACACCTTTCCCTCTCCGTCTTCGCTGCCGATCAGAAGCGTAACGGAACTTTCATCCCCTTCTGTTCCTGCTCCGGGATCCGAAGCTTCTGAGTCATTCGTATCTTCTGCCTCTTCTGCTTCTGTATCAGCCGTATCCTCTGACTCTTCTGCTTCTGCCTCAGCCGTATCTTCTGACGCTTCTGTATTTGTTGCAGTCTCTGCCACATCCGACGTATTAATAAAATCCACCGTCAGCCAGGTCTCCGTATCTTCAATCCCGGTATCGGTACCCGGCTCCGTCTCCGCCGCTTCTGAAAAGTCAAAGGCCGCCACTGCTTCAAACAGCTCGTACATTACCTGGGTGTCTACCGTAGCGTTTTCATCGTAGGGATTCAGAATTTCCCAATAATCGAAATCCAGCTTGTAATCCGCAGGTTCATTGGAAATCCGGAAGATCTCTTCGCCATCCCGGGTAAGGGCAAGGCTGCGGATCGTCCCTGCAGTAAACCAGGAAGGCTCCTGGGATACGCTTTCTGCCTTTGCCTCCTGTACGCTGCTGCCCGCAAGCAGACCTGCCGCCATAAGAAAGCAGATTCCTGCCAGCTTTTTATTTTTCACTTTCCTCCGCGGAGTTTTTTCCTGTAACAATTCTCGCATTTTCACTCTCCTGTAAGCGTTACCTCCAGCTCTATGGGTTTCGTTCCTGTAAGCGCCGTACTTCTTGTATCCGGCTGAGAAATACCTGCATACAGCCTGAAATGCTTACTGTCAATATGGCGTTCTCCTTTTTCATCCACCACATTCATAGCCGCATTTTTCACCTGCATAACCAGCGTTCTGCTTTCCCCCGCATCCAGGAATACCCGCTTAAAAGCGCACAGGCTGTGGTTGCGGACAGCCAGCGGAGAATCCATATCTTTAATATAGATCTGAACCACCTCGTCTGTCGCCGCTGTGCCTTCATTTTTTACTGTCACTTCTATTTCCATATCGGTTTCCCGCGTCACCGGCCCGAGAAGCTTTGCGTCCGTTACCTTCACGTCGCCATAGGTAAGGCCGTAACCAAAGGGATACAGAGCCTCTTTTTCTATATAACGATAGGTACGGTTTTTCATGGAATAGTCTGTAAATTCCGGCATTCCTTCCAGATCCCGGTAAAAGGTGACCGGAAGCTTTCCGGAGGGAGATTCCTTGCCGAACAGCAGGTCTGCCACTGCCTTTCCGCCTCTGGCGCCCGGATACCACGCAAGAAGGATGCCGTTGCAGTTTTCATCCGCATAGTTCAGATCGATAGCGCTTCCGGCCATCAAAACCACCACTGTAGGCTTCCCGACTGCGGTAACTCTCTCAATAAGCTCCTCCTGCACCTTCGGCAGATGAAGATCCTTCTTATCGCCGGACGCATAGCCGTTTCCGGCATCGCCTTCCTCGCCTTCCAGGGTTTCATCCAGTCCCACGCATATGATCACCGCATCACTGTGTTCAGCCGTGATCACCGCTTCTGAAATACGGTCCTGATTCCATGCAAGGCCTTCCACCTTGTCCTCAAATAAGTGGCAGCCCTCTGAATAAAGGACTCTTATATCCTCTCCTGCTTCGTCCTGAATTCCTTCTAACACTGTAATATACCGCGAAGCAGTTCCATGGTAATTTCCGATCAGTGCGGAACGGCTGTCCGCGTTCGGTCCCACAACCCCAAGAGTCCTGATCCTGCTTTTATCAAGGGGAAGAACGCCGTCATTTTTAAGCAGCACACAGCCCTTTCTCGCCATCTTCTCCGCCTGTTCCAAGTGCTCCTTACACTCAACCTTTTCATAGGGAATCTGGTCATATTCGCTTCCGTCAAACAGGCCTAAAAGGTACCGTGTGGTCAGGAGCCTTACTGCGGATTCCGTGATTTTCTCTTCTGTGACCAGCCCGTCCTGATATGCCCCGAGCATATGAAGATATGTATTCCCGCAGTTCAGGTCGCAGCCCGCGTTTAACGCCATAGCCGCCGATTCCCTGGCGGTAACCGTTACCATATGGTGTTCGTGGAAATCCTTGATCGCCCAGCAGTCAGAGGTAAAATGCCCGTCAAATTTCCACTTTCCTCTGAGCACCTCTTCCATAAGATAGTGATGTCCGCAGCACGGCTCTCCGTTTGTTCTGTTATAAGCGCCCATCACAGCTTCTACGTCTGCTTCCGTAACCAGCGCTTCAAATGCAGGAAGATACGTTTCCCACATATCCTTCAGGGAAGCCTCCGCATTAAATTCATGCCTGATGGCTTCAGGCCCGCTGTGAACGGCAAAATGCTTGGCGCAGGCAGCCGCCTTCATCACCGGCCCATCCCCCTGAAGTCCCTCCACAAACTTTACTCCCAGCCGTGAGGTCAGGTAAGGATCTTCCCCATAGGTTTCATGGCCCCGTCCCCAGCGGGGATCGCGGAAAATATTTACATTTGGCGACCAGAAGGTAAGGCCCTTGTAAATATCCCGGTCGCCGTGGCTGGAATATTCATTATATTTTGCCCTGCCCTCCGTGGCAATGATATCGCCCACTTTCTTCATTTCTTCATCGTCAAAAACTGCCGCCATGCCGATGGCCTGGGGAAACATCGTCGCAACTCCCGCTCTTGCCACTCCGTGAAGGGCTTCATTCCAGTAATTATACGCGGGAACCCCCAGTCTTTTTACGGAAGCGGCATCATATTTCAGCTGGGACGCCTTTTCCATCAGTGTCATCTGTGCTACCAGCTTTTCCGCCTTTTTTCTCGCTTCTGCTCTTTCTTTTTTGTGATCCTTCATGATTTGCTTCTCCTTTTCTTTACTGCTTTTCTATCTGATCATACTTGTTTCCATCTGCCTGTTTCTGTCTTTCCGTCCGCCTGTTTCCGTCCTTCTGACTCAAGCATATTCTCTTTTCAGGAATGCTGCATTTCTTCTCTGTATTTTGTAGGGGATTTTCCCGTATGCTTTTTGAAGGCCAGGGAAAAATAATTCGTATCCCTGTATCCCACCATCATGGCGATCTTTCCTGTTTTCATGCTGGTGGTTTCCAGAAGAGACTTGGCCTTTTCAATACGCTTACGCACGATATATTCGTTGCAGCCCTCCCCGGTTACCCGCTTAAACAATCTTGAAAAGTAATTGGGAGTGATATAAAGGCTTGCCGCGATGCTGGACACGGAAATATCCTCGGTAAGGTGCTCGTCTATATAATATTTCGCCTTCGTAATAATATAATGGACATTCTCTTCTTCCTTTCCCAGAAGCTGCTCGATAAACATCCGCGTCACCTCGCAGGCTTCCTCCCTGTTTGCGGAAAAGATACTTTTAGAAAGAGCGTCCAGCCTTCCCTCCGCCACCTCGCCGGAGTCTTCCATATAGGAAAAGCATAGCGCGGACGCGATCTCAAAGCAATATCTCCGTACTGCGGCAGTGGAAAGATTATAGGACTCCACTGCCTTCGTAAAGGTCTGAAAAGCTTTCATTACATATGCGGAGTCTCCCACATTGCTGCACATGATCGCCTTCAGTTCCGCATAAATATCGCGGAAGATCTCTCCTTTATTCTGGGCTTTGAAGGTCTGCACAATGTCACGGATACTTTCTTTTTCATTCTCCAGAAGGTATCTGGCGTCGTTATAGGAAATAGAAAGATTTTCAAATCCCTGAACCGTGCTTCCCACCGCCATTTTCGGCTTGCTGTCAAATTCATCCTTCAGGACATTTGACAGTTCCTCAATAGCCTCCACAACGGACTCTCCTTCTCCATTTTCAAAATAGACGATAGCGATGGTTCCATCCTTGTCGGAAAAGGTAATTCCCATTTCCCTGGCGTCCAGCATTCCCATACAGACATTCTTTACGGACATTTCCCTGAAGCTTTGCTCCGCCGGACTTTGATTCATATAAAGGGTAGGGGCAATGAGGATCACTTCCATTTTCTGGTTAATATCAAAGAAGAATTCCTTTTCCAGCACTTCCAGATCTTCTTTCTTTTTCTGGCCTCCATGCACCATATGTCTCATGCACTGCTCAAGCCTGGTCTGCTGAACCGACCCCTGGGTCCTCAGCAGCATTTTCTGGTTTTTCTCTTCATTCCGCTGTTCCCGAAGATACTCCACCTGATCCCTGATGGCATTGGTCAGATCGTTTTCATCAATGGGCTTCAGGAAGAAATCCTGCACCTGCAGCCGCAGGCTCTGCCTTGCGTATTCAAAGCTGTCATACCCTGTCAGAACCAGTACCCGAAGCTCAGGTACGGCCTTCCTTGCCGCCTCGATCAGCTCAAGGCCTGTCATTTCTGTCATCTGGATATCCGTCACCATAATATCCGGTTTACTGCGGTCGAGAATCTCCAATGCCTCTTTTCCGTTGGCAGCGGTATAAACCTCCGATACTCCGATGCTTTCCCAGGGAATACATTTTTTGATGCCCATGCGTATCATTTTTTCATCATCAACAATCAATACTTTATACATCCGTCTGCTGCCCCCCCCCTAAAATATTATCCTTTACCTCAGTCACATAGGGAATACGTATTTTTACGGTAACGCCCCCGGACTCATTTTTAAGATAAAACAGTCCAAAGCCCTTTCCGTACAGCAGTTCTATTCTCTTATTTACATTCCGGACCCCATATCCAAAGGAATCCTCATATTCCGAAAGATGCTGGTTCATTTCGTCGATCTGCTGCTGGTTCATTCCGGTTCCCGTATCCGATACGGTGATCAGGACGTCCTCTCCGTCTCTCTTTGCCGTGATAAAAAGCGTGCCCTTTTTGCCCTCCTTGAGCTTCATCCCATGATAAATGGAGTTTTCCACCAGAGGCTGCAGGGTAAGCTTGGGAATCATGGCGTCCTCCACGCTGCTGTCAATATCAAATTCACTTCCGATGATATTATCATAGCGCATGTTCTGAATGATCAGATAATTCCGCACATGCTCCAGCTCCATTCCAAGGGTGATCACATCCCGACCCTTACTCAGGCAGATGCGGTAATATTTGGCAAGAGCCTTCACCAGCGTTGAGATTTCTTTATTTCCGTCCGCAATAGCCTGCCAATGGATGCATTCCAGTGTATTATACAAAAAATGCGGCTGGATCTGCGACTGCAGCGCATTGAAACGCTGCTGTTCGATCTGATGCTGCTCCTGCTTTACCTGCTCCATCAGAATCTGGATCTCATCCATCATAGAATTAAATCCAACAGCAAGCTTGGAAAAATCCTCCCCCATATTTTCCACATCGATACGGGTTTTCAGCGAACCGGACGCAACGTCGTCCATCTTGTTTATAACCTTATCCAGGGGCTGATATACCCGTTTAATGATCTTCTGGAGCACCTTCGTGCTGGCCACTACAAGAACCAGGAGGATCAGAGTAATCACTATGATCGTATGGATACTGGACTTATATAATTCTATTGTAGGAATAATGCTGACCACATAGAAATTCCAGTTCTTCACCTTCTGGTAAATATACATGTTCCCGTCTTTGGTAAAGGTCCCGGGATTCGCCTGAATATCCTCCATATAGTTGATCTGGCTCCCGATATTTTCTGTATTTCTGGAAGCAACCAGCATTCCGTCCGTGTCCACTACCACGGTTTCCATATCAGAAGCGCCCTCATATTCCAGTATCTGCTGGAAACCGGCATTGGTAAAATTCAGGCACAGAAGTCCAAGCTCCCTGAAAATACGGCCTGTGTCATATATGGGAAAATATACGTTCAGCGTATACCTTTTTCCTCCGTAGTATGCATTATTATAGCACATTCTTATAGTTCCCGAACCGACCGTTTTGCTTGCCTCATAATCCTCTCTGTATACCTGCGTAAATTTTGTAACAGACAGATTTTCCCTGCCTTTATATACATAATCTTCCTCTCCCGCCCCTACGATCGCGATAAAATTCAGGTCGGAATGCATATTTAAAATGCTGGACAGCACATTATAAGCATTCTGTACCGGAACCGTAGTCTCCGGAAGCTTTTTTTCAGCCTCCCTGGCGTATGTCTGCACGCTGCTGTCCATAATGGTCGCCAATGCCGCCGTCTTATATCTGTCCAGAGAGCTTCTGATATTCTCAGATACTGTGCTGTTCTGGGACTGCAGCAATTCCATTGACTGACGTTTCATAGAGGTTATCGAAGATACCGTAGATATGGCCAGAAAAAGCAGCGTTGTCAGGGTAATGGCCACTGTCACCAGAAGCTGCATTTTTTTATCAAATTTCCAATGCGTAATCTTACTGTACCATTTCACCATACGGCTTTGCACCTCCTGTTTGTAAAGCGCTTATACAACTGTTTCTGACAAACCGCTTTTTATTCCCGCACTTTTTATTCCCGCAAAGGTCAACTCCCTCGAAGCAAGCATACGGGGGATTTGACTTTTTCAGCACTGCAGCCAAAATAGCCCTGCAATTCCTTCAGAGCCACTTTGGCTGCAGCCCGTACCGCCGTCCTTGGACGGCATACGGGCTGTTTTTCTTAACCCTTTACTGCGCCTGCAGTCATACCTTTTACCAGCTTATCCTGGAAAATAATGAACATAATGATCATAGGAAGCAGTGTCAGAGTAAGGACCGCCATGATCATAGGCGTATTCATGGAATACTGTCCCTGAAATTCCCAGATAGCCAGCGGCAGAGTACGGTTTTCCGCAGACTGGGTCAGAGTATTTGCAAAGGAAAATTCATTCCACATATTTACTCCGTTGTAGATTGCCAGAGTTGCCAGACCTGGCTTGGACAATGGCAGGATCATGGAGAAAAACATCTGAATCTTTCCGCATCCGTCGATTTCTGCGGACTCTTCAATTTCTCTCGGGATCTCCTGCATAAAGCTTGTAAGGATGAACACGGAAACCGGAACCGCAAAAGCGATATACGGGCCTACCAGAGCCCAGATACTGTCGTAAAGTCCTGTATTCTTTGACATCTTAAACACAGGGATCAACGTAATATGTACCGGAATAGACATACATGCCACGATCAGCGCATAAATAGGCTGCGCCAGTTTAAATTTGAATCTTGCAAGCGGATAAGAAGCACATGCGGAAATGAACAGAAGCAAAAGTAATGATACCACAAGTACGATCACACTGTTTTTGAAATAATTGGCAAATCCGCCTTTCAGCACTTCCGAATAGTTGGACCAGTAAAAGGTATCCGGAAGCTGGAATACACCCTTCGTCAGCATCTCAAACTTCTCTTTAAAAGAGTTCAGCACCATGAAAACAAACGGTAAAAACGAAACGACCAGATAAAAAATCGCCAGAATAAACGCAAAGGTCCATGCTATGATACTTTTTCTTTTATTTTTCTTATAAACATCCATTCCTTTACGCCTCCTTCTTTCCGTTTAATATCTTCATGGTAACTAATGATACCAGAGAAATCAAGATAAACATACCGCCTGCAATGGCAGAGCCGTATCCCATATTGAAGTTTTTAAAGGACTCTTTATACATATAGGTAGCCATCAGCTCTGTGGAAGTACCGGGGCCGCCTCCTGTCATTACGTAAATCAGATCGAAATATTTCAGAGAACCGACCATAGAAAGAATAGCCGCGCTCTTCATGGATGGGATCAAAAGCGGAAATGCGATCTTCCAGAAGTACTGTCCCCTGGTAGCTCCGTCAATTCTTGCCGCCTCAAATACATCATACGGAATATTCGTAAATCCCGCCATAAAATAGACCATATAAAACGGTGTAAACTGCCAGCAGATTACAAGGATAACTGTGAATAGTGCAAGCTTGGGATTCCCGAGAAGGTCGATATTTCCGCCTCCGAACCATCCGGAAATGGTGCTTACGATACCGCCGTTTGTTGCCAGCGCATAGGTGAAAAGGAAACCAATGGCAACAGAAGACATCAGCATCGGGATGAACCAGATTACTTTAAATATGGTCAGCTTCTTGCCGCCGAAATCCAGGAACGTAGCCATCGCAAGACCAATGGGAATCTGGATTGCAATAGAAAGGATCATGATAATTACATTGTTTTTAAAAGCGATCCAGAACTTTGTATCTTTTATCAGCTTTGCCCAGTTCGCAAGCCCGATAAACTTCTTATCTGCCGCGATTCCGTTCCACTGATAGCCGCTGGTAATAAAAGTATCAATAATCGGATAAACGATATATACAGCCATCAAAATCGCTACCGGAGCCAGAAAAAGCGCTGCCACCTGACGAGTTTTTCTCTGCCGAAGCTGAAGCAGGGAAATTCCTTTTTCGTTCATTTTAAACCCTCCATTTTATAGAAATGAGGGCCTTGCACACAGGTGCAAAGCCCTCGTCTGTTGCATGCTACAAGTATAACAGCCCGGCCTGAAAATTATTCAGCCTTCTGGCTTAAATATTCATCCATTGCTGCCTGCATAGATTCCTGGGCTTCCTGCGGAGTCTTGGTTAAACCAAATACCTCCTGTAATCCGTCAAGGTGTGCGGAAGCAACTGCCGGCGGCAGATACTGGTCATACCAAAGCTGGATTTCAGATGCGTTCTGCGCTGCCTCGAAGATCTCGGCTACAACAGGATCTGTAATCTTATCCGCTGCTTCATTGATCGGAGCGATCTTATTATTTGCGAATGTGATCTCTGTTACTTCATCGGACAGATGCTGTTCTGCACACTCAAACGCCGCTGCCAGCTTGTCGCCTTCACAGTTAAAGGAAATAAACTGATCGCCGACCGTACCGATCTGGATCGTTGCGTCTGCATCGGAATCCTCAATTGCCGGGAATGGGAACCAGCCGATCTTCTGATAGAATTCTTCACTGTCGGAAGCAAAGGTTCCTGTATACCAGGAGCCGCACAGAAGCATGCCTGCTGTTTCCTGATACATCAACTGTTTAGCCTGTCCGTCATCCTCGCTTAAGGAGTTTACGCCCTCCGGGAAATATCCTGCATTCACCCATTCCTGGATTTTTTCGCCTGCCTTAATAAAACAATCATCTGTAAATGAGCCTTCTCCGGCTACTGCGTTCTGGAACGGTTCCAGTCCGCCGTAACGTGCCGCCAGACTCATAAAGTACATGGAGCCTGTCCACTTGGAGCCATTAGCAAGGGCAAACGGGGTAATGCCGTTTTCCTTTAAGGTTGCACAGATGTTTTCCAGCTCTGCAAGAGTGGTCGGCTCTTCCAGCCCGTACTCTTCAAACATATCTTTGTTATAGAAAATACCTGCCAGAGAAACATTCAGATAAGGAATTGCGTAAATATGGTCGTTATAGGTCGCCTGGGCAAGGGCGGAATCCAACAGCTTATCCTTGATCTCGGACGCTTCGTATAAATCGTCGATGGGCTGTGCGAAACCGGAATCAATATACTCAAACATAGGGCCGCCAGACCAGCTAGAATACATATCCGGGCATTCGCCGGAGCTCATTGCCACTACCAGTTTTTCCTTATAGGTGTCATTCTGGGTGGGAACAGAAGTCACCGTATAACCTGACTCTGTCTCGGCGTTAAATTTCTCTACGGCTGCTTCCACAATGTCTTTGTCCGGGCTTTCTGTTGCAATATTCCAGTAGACGATTTCCTTATCATCTTCTGCGGCAACGATCTGCGCGGTTGTGGGAACTACCATAGCAGCGGTCAATGCCAGGGACACTATTTTTGCCATTCTTTTTTTCATGTTACTTCCTCCTTACTTTTCTTTTATTGAAGTTGAATAATTTTGTATACATATCATAGCATTATTCGTGCATAATACCTATAAAATAATCTATCCAAATTCTAGAATTTTCTTACCTGCGGCTATTCACCACTACTATACTAACCACAAGCCCGGGCAGCCAGTGCATAGCCTGGAAGTGAACAGTAACTACCTGCGTTCATAAGCATACAACAAAGCGGAATGCTTATTGCGCCCTGGACGCGAAAAGGACACTGCCTGTGGCAGTGTCCTTTTCATTGAATATGTGTATAAAAGATTAGGTCAGAAGGCGGTTATTAAACTCTCTTGGAAAGCACTTCCGCTTCATATTTTTCTACTTCTTCAAACCATTTTGCTCCGGACGGAACTCCGCATGATTCGCAGTAGTAATCCCAAACCTCACCGAACGGGAAGGTCTTAACCTCTTCCTGTACAGTCATAAGCTTCGTCAGGTTGTTTGAATCCTGAAGGGCTTTCATCTCTGCGTTGGGCTGAAGCAGCGCGAACAGAAGGGCTTTCTGCATATTTCTGAGACCGGTGGTCCATGCGGAAATACGGTTGATGCTTGCGTCGAAGTAGTCCAATGCGATATAAACACGGCCGAGAGCATCATTTCTTACGATTTCTTTAGCGATTTCTCTTGTCTCATCATCAAACAATACTACATGATCGGAATCCCAACGGACCGGACGTGTTACATGCAGAGCCAGTTCCGGGAAGAAGCACAGCAGTGCGGAAATCTTGTCGGAAACAACTTCTGTAGGATGATAATGTCCGTTGTCCATCAGAGGCAGGCATTTATCCTTATGTGCGGCTGCGAAGGACAGCGTGAACTCAGCGCTGCCTGCAGTATAGGATTCTACGCCGATACCGAACACCTTGGACTCTACGCATGGTTTTACCAGGTTTGTATCAAATGGCTCGGAAAGGATTTCCTCGATGGATTCCTTATAACGCATTCTCGGCCCAAGTCTGTCGCCGGGGATATCCTTGTATCCGTCACCGGTCCAGATATTCATAACACACGGTATTCCTGTCTGCTCAGCAAAATACTGAGAAATACGGATGCAGGCCTTGCCGTGGTTGATCCAGAATCTTCTTGTTTCTTCGTCCGGGCTGGACAGTGTCAGGCCGTCTTTTACCTTGGGGCTTGAGAAGAAGGTGGGGTTAAAGTCAAGACCCATGCCTCTTTCCTTTGCAAAATCCACCCATTTCTGGAAATGCTTCGGCTCAATCTGATCTCTGTCTACCCATTCGCCATCCTCAAAAATCGCATAGCTTGCGTGAACGTTGATTTTCTTCTTGCCCGGAGCCAGAGAAAGAACCTTATCCATGTCTGCCATGAGTTCTTCCGGTGTTCTTGCCTTTCCCGGATAATTGCCTGTGGTCTGAATACCGCCTGTCAAAGGGCCGTCCTGGTCAAAGCCTTTTACATCGTCGCCCTGCCAGCAGTGCAGAGAAACCGGAACTGTTTTCAGAATTTCGATAGCTTTGTCAGTGTCTACGCCGATTTCTGCATATCTGGCTTTGGCATATTCATATCTTTCCTGTGTGGTCATTTTTGCTTCCTCCTTAAATTTGATTGATTTATGATGATACGTTATAAATTAAGCATTGTAAATTTTAATATCAAAGGATTCGTGGATCACATTACGCGCATCTTCGATAGAAGCAAATTCTTCTGCTTTGAGCATCTGCGCGGTGATGTTTCCGATAGCGGTCGCCTCGCCCGGGCCTGCATGGACTTCTTTACCGGTAGCCTTCGCTGTCAGTTCATTCAAATATCCTGCGTTGGAGCCGCCCCCCACAACATGGATACGGCTGTAAGTTCTTCCGGTCATTTCTTCCAATTCCTTCGCTGTGCGTGCATAGCATTCCGCAAGGCTGGTATAAATAACAGTGGCGATCTCTCCCAATGTTTCCGGAACCTTCTGCCCTGTTCTGCGGCAGTAATCCTTAACCTCTTCTGTCATATTGTCCGGGGAAAGGAAGCAGTCGTCGTTGGCGTCCACCCTGGACGGGAAATCCTTAGCTTCCTCAGCCATTTCACAGATTTTTCCAAAGCTGTATTTATCGTCAAACTCGTGGCGTACAGACTGGATCATCCAAAGTCCCATAATATTCTTCAGGTAGCGGAAGCGTCCTGCATATCCGCCCTCGTTTGTCAGGTTCATTTCGCAGCTCTTCTCAGAGCAGTCTGCAGTCGGTCTCTCAAGACCCATCAAAGACCAGGTGCCGGAGCTGATATAAATGAAATCGTCGTCATTTGCCGGAACTGCCAGAACTGCGGAGCCGGTGTCATGGGTAGCCGGAGCTACAACCTCCAGATCAAAGCCGACTTCATTCTTTACTTCCTCGGTAAAATGTCCGATGCTGGTTCCCGGCATGATCAGCTTCTGAAAAATCCTCTTGGGATAGCCCAGCATTTCAATCAGTTCATAGTCCCAGTCCTTGGTATCCGGGCTTACAAGCTGACCTGTAGTCGCCTCTGTGTATTCACAGGTTTTCCGGCCTGTCAGCAGATAGTGGAAATAGTCCGGTACATGCAGAAGGGTTTCCGCCTGCTCCAGATATTCCGGATGCTTCTGTTTGATAGCCATCAACTGGTATACAGTGTTAAAAATCGCTTTCTGGATACCTGTTCTCGCATACAGATCCTTCAGGGAAATGATCTTATAAACTTCCTCATCCATACCGTCTGTACGGTGGTCACGGTAGCCTACGGTATTGCCGATCACCTTCTCGTCCTTGTCCAGAAGCACGAAGTCTACGCCCCAGGTGTCTACGCCCATGCTTACCGGAATCTTGCCGATTTCCTTACATTTCTTTAATCCGTTAATGATTTCTTTGTAAAGGCGGTCAAATTCCCAGCAAAGCTCTCCGTCCTTTTTTACCATTCCGTTCTCAAAACGGTAAACCTCTTCCAGGACCATTTTTCCGTTTTCCATATGTCCCAGAATGTGACGTCCGCTGGATGCGCCGATATCTACTGCCAAATAATACGTTGCCATGATAAAAACCTCCTCAATATGTAAGTTGTGCGTTACTGTTTGCATCACAGGTACGAACAGCAACAGTTGTGCCGCAGCTTTTCCCCCATGGAATAGCTGAATTTTGCTTTCACCTTCATATTTGATAATATCATAATACACTATGGGGAAGCAAGAGTGAAGAACCTCGTTTGTCAAAAAAAGTGTCTTTATTTGCAAAGGCAAGCAAAGGGACCGCCCCCGGTCCCTCTGCACACCCTTCGGGAAGGTAAAAGCCACCTGCGTTTTTCAGATAAGAAATCAACGGCAGGATGCCTTCCCCCTATTTAATGAAACTCCCCGCAGCAAAGCTGCGGGGAATTGAACCCTGAGAGATTAAACTGAATAATTCCTTTCAAGCGATGGATTTTCACTACATGGATTTTCACTACATGGATTTCCGCTCCGCGATCTCCGCCATTTTCGCTTCGTTCAGACGGGTGTCTCCATGAACACGGCTGTAGGAAAGATAGCCGTTCATGCGGTCGATCTTGGTCAGGTTTTTAGAACCGCATACAGGGCAGACATCCATTTCCAGTTCCTCATGTCCGCAGTCATCGCAATAGGCAAGGGAAAGATTAACTCCCTCATAATACCCCAGCTTCATAGCGCGGCGGATCAGAGTACGGATGGCGTCCTTATTGTAATCGATAGGATAGCGTACGTATTGGATCTTTCCGCCGTTGCACAGTTCCCAGAACCGTCCCTCCAGATCCTGCTTTTCTATTGGCGTGACATCCTCCGTAACATGGCAATGGAAACTGTTGCTTACATACGGCCTGTCAGAAACACCCTCCACAATACCGTACATCTTGCGGAACTGCTCTACCTGCAGGCCGCAGAGGCTTTCTGCCGGGGTGCCGTAAATAGCGTACAGGTACCCGTCCTCCTGCTTATATTTATTTACCTTATCGTTAATATATTTCAGGACGTCCAGTGCAAACTGTCCGTCCTCAGCAATGGATTTGCCGTTATAAAGCTCCTGCAGCTCGTTCAGGGCAGTAATACCGAAGGAAGCGGTCATAGGCTTTAAAATCTTGCCGATTTTTTCGTGGGGCTGAAGGTGTCCGCCGTAAAAACCGCCCTCGCAATATGCCAGAGGATTCGTGGAAGCGCGCATCTGTCCCAGATATTCATAAGTACGGATGTGAAGGCTGCGGATCATTTCCAGATAAAAATCCAGCACCTCATAAAAGTCCCTGCTCTCGGCGCGGGATTTTGCCAGGATCATCGGAAGATGAAGACTGACTGCGCCCACATTGAACCTTCCTACAAATACCGGAGAATCGTTCTCGTCTGCCGGAGTCATACCGCCCCGCTCATACCACGGGCTCAGAAACGCACGGCAGCCCATGGGGCTGATCACCTTGCCGTATTTCTTATACATGCTGGAAATATAGCCTTCCCCTGACATAGACAGCCAGTCGGGGTACATGGTCTTGGAGGAACAGTCCACGCCTGCCTCAAAAACGTCCTCACAGCATTTACCCTTACCGTGAATATTTTCGTCATACAAAAAGACGATTTTCGGGAAAAGCACCGGCTTTTTGTGTCCTGCCTTCCCTTGTCCGCCCTTATGGACCTCCAGAAGGGAAATGTTGCACATTTTTTCAAATTGTTCTGTTCCAAGGCCAAGCGTAACCGTTACAAACGGATAATCGCCCCGGGATGAACCTACGGTATTCAGCTTATACTCGATTCCCTGCCAGCCCTGGTCATAGTCTCTGCGCACCTTATCCAGCGCATATTCGATGGCTTTTTCTTCTCTTCCGCTCCAGCTTACATCGGAATATTTCAAAAACTCCTGGACATATTTATCATAGCTCTTCCTGGCATACGGAGCCAGGATCTTATCGACCTCGGGCACTGTAAACCCGCCGTACTGCTGCGCCGCCGTACTCAGGATAATATCTCCCATAACATCAAAGGCAGTATCCAGAGTCTTCGGCTCGTTATACCACACGTTTCCCATTTCAAAGCCGCCGCTCAGCACAGACGCCACGTCAAACAGGCAGCAGTTCATGGTATCCAGGCGGGCAGACTGGTCGTGAATATAAATATATCCGTCCTTACATGCCTGCAGCTCGTTGCGGTTCATAAAAAATTTACGGTAAAGCTCCTTATTCAGTTCATTAAAGATCAGACTTCTCTTTGTGGCCACAAGAGCGCTGTCTGTGTTGGCGTTGCTCTTGTCTCCAATATAACGGATCGCCTGGCTTTTGGTATATACATCATCCATCATGTGGATAAAGTCCAGCTTATAATTCCGGTAATCCCGGTAACTCTTGGCAACGGCCGGATTTACCCGCTCCAGGGCGCCCTCCACAATATTGTGCATTTCCTGAATCTGGATCTCTTCTTTTCCAAGAGACTCCGCATGTTCTTCCGCAAAGCGGCAGATAAATTCCTTTTCTTCCGGTGAAAACGTATATAAAATACGCGCGGCCGACTTATTTACTGCAGCCACGATCTTCTGCGAGTTGAATTCTTCCCTGGTCCCGTCTTTCTTGATCACATAAATCATACTATTTTCCTCCAATACTATATCTTGTGAAATTTATCATTTTTTCTCCAATTTCATCCCACATATGGTGTAGTATATCCGAGTATACCACATACCGGAAGAAAAGGGAATAGGTAAATATCACGAAATAGCAGGAACCGTTTCTCCTATTGTCATCTCATCCCCGACTTCAAACAGGGTATATCTATACAGCGCATCTTCCGGTATCTGCGTTTCGTCCCCGTAAATATCGCCAATTTCAACGGTATCATCCCAGGTGATATCGTTAATTTTATTTTCGCTGTACTCCGCAAAGCCCAGGATCAAGATAATCAGGACTATCACTGCAAAAATCAGGATAGCTGCAAAGACAGCCGCCTTTGAACCGGATTTTTCTGTATAATTCCTTACGTTTCCCTTCGCTACTGCTGTATAATCCCTTACATTTCTCTTCTCCCCTGTTGTATAAGTCCTTACATTTCTTTTCTCTCCTGTTGTATAATTCTTTTTCTGTATTTTCTCCTGCCTGCTGACGGACTGATTACGGGCGGCCGCCTTTTTCTCCGGAGTTTGCCCCTTCTGAGGAACCTCCATCCGCCGCATGATCTCTCTTGCTTTGGGCGTTGCGTGGCGGTAATGGTCACTGCGGTTTTCGTTCAGATGATAGAGGATTTCATCATTACGGTACGGCATCCCACACAGCCTGCACCTTCCGTTCGCAACAGGACCGTCGCATACCTGACATCTTTTACCCATAACTCTTCCCCCTTCCTTCATATACTGTAAAATCCCTGTTCTAACCATTCTTACCATAAACGGGCGTGAACATTTCCTGTCCCCTCTGCCCGGCGCTGTAATCTTAAAGTAATAAGCGCAATGATGTATTAGTATCATTTTTTGTTAGTGACTTAGAAAGAACGGTCTTTTTTATTGTATCATAGAAAGGCAAGATTGAACATACGTTTTGTTCATTTTTTATAATTGTGTTGACACCGACGTGAAACAGGATGATGAGGTGTCACTGGAATACATCATAATCCGGCATATGTGAGTTAACGAAAATCTTTCAATATATAAATTGCAAGTTTCCTGCTATAATGTTAAAATATTGGTGATTTTCAGTTACTGTGAGCAGTAACGGCTTTTATTATAATTCAGCTTACTCATATTTAAGGAGGATTTACCATGGAACCTATTAAAATTCCTGCGGGCTATCAGGCGGATCTGAATCTTCATGATACCCAGGTAGCGATCAAAACGGTGAAGGACTTTTTCCAGCAGACCCTGTCCCAGAAATTAAATCTGCTGCGTGTGTCTGCTCCGGTATTTGTCGCGCCAAGCACAGGTCTGAACGACAACTTAAACGGTGTGGAACGACCGGTAAGCTTTGACATCAAAGGCCAGGAAGAGAATGCCGAGATCGTCCACTCCCTTGCCAAATGGAAGCGCTACGCACTGAAAAAATACGGATTTTCCCACGGAGAAGGTCTGTATACGGATATGATCGCTATCCGCAGAGACGAGGATGTGGATAATATCCATTCCGTATATGTAGACCAGTGGGACTGGGAAAAGATCATTTCCAAAGAAGAGCGCAATATGGACACTCTGATCCATACTGTCCGTTCTATTTACAGCGTCCTTCGAAAGACCGAAAAATATATGGCAGTACAGTATGATTACATAGAAGAAATTCTTCCAAGGGAAATCGCGTTTGTAACTACCCAGGAGCTGGTGGATATGTATCCGGAGTGCACTCCCAAGGAAAGAGAATATAAGATCGTAAAAGAAAAAGGCGCTGTCTTCCTTATGCAGGTAGGCAAGACCTTAAGCAATGGCGAGCGCCACGACGGACGCGCTCCGGACTACGATGACTGGGAATTAAACGGAGATATCCTGGTGTATTATCCGGTTCTGGATATCGCCCTGGAGCTTTCATCCATGGGTATCCGTGTAGACGAGGAAGCGCTGGATAAGCAGCTTACGATCGCCGGCTGCGATGACAGACGTGAGCTTGATTTCCAGAAGGCCATCTTCAACAAAGAGCTTCCGTATACCATCGGCGGCGGTATCGGACAGTCCCGTATCTGTATGTTCTTCCTTCGTAAAGCTCACATTGGCGAGGTACACGTTTCCCTGTGGCCGAAGGAGGTTGTGGATGAGGCTGCCGCACAGGGCGTACAGCTTCTGTAAGCGTAAACAACCTTTCCGCAGGCTTAAATGGCTCAGGACTTTCTTACGGGTCCTGAGCCATTTATTTTTAGACGTTAATGGTCATTCAGCACTATTAACCACAAACCCGGGCAGCCAGTGCAAGGCCTGGGAGTGAACAGCAACGACAGTATGTTGTTTCTGAAAATTTAATAATTGATATTATTGTAAGCGGTAAATAATCGGCGTCTTATAATTAGCCCCTTATTCTGGTAGT
>JAUNGB010000147.1 GCA_030524715.1 Eubacteriales bacterium
ATTATTGAAAAATTGGATTACATAAAAAGTCTGGGGGTTGACTATATCTGGAGTACACCGTTTTTTGTATCGCCGCTTAATGACAATGGATATGATGTAGAAGATTATAAAAGTATCAATCCGCTTTTTGGAACCATGGCAGATGTGGAAGAGCTGATTGCAAAGGCAGAAAAACGCGGCATAGGACTTATGTTTGATATGGTATTCAACCATACGTCTACACGGCATAAATGGTTTCAGAAAGCACTTTCAGGTGATAAAAAATATATGGATTATTATATTTTCAAAGAGGGCGTTCCGGATACGCCCCCTACAAACTGGAAGTCGAAATTCGGCGGATCAGCATGGGAATATGTTCCGTCTTTGAAGAAATGGTATCTTCATTTATTTGATGTAACACAGGCAGACCTGAACTGGGAAAATCCAAGGGTGAGAGAAGAATTGAAGGATGTGATCCGCTTCTGGAAAAGCAAGGGGGTGAAGGGTTTCCGATTCGATGTGGTCAATCTGATTTCAAAACCGGATGTGTTTGAGGATGATGAATTGGGCGATGGCAGAAGATTTTATTCTGATGGGCCCCATGTCCATGAATTTTTGAAGGAACTGGCTGCAGATACAGGTATAGATGATATGATTACGGTAGGGGAAATGTCTTCCACAACTTTGGATAACTGCATACGTTACTCGAATCCGGATGAAAAAGAATTGTCCATGTGTTTTAATTTCCATCACCTGAAGGTAGACTATAAAAATGGAAATAAATGGGAACTCATGGATACGGATTATCGGAAATTAAAAGAATTATTTGAAACGTGGCAGATTGGGATGGAAAAACAAAATGGATGGAATGCCGTATTCTGGTGCAACCATGACCAGCCCCGTATCGTTTCCAGAATGGGGGATGAAAAAAGGTATTGGAAAGAATCGGCAAAAATGCTTGCCACCTGCATTCATTTGTTAAGAGGTACTCCATATATCTTTCAGGGGGAGGAACTGGGGATGACGAATCCGGGATATGGCGATATCAGCGAATACCGGGATGTAGAAAGCATTAATTATTATCACATACTTTTGAAAGAAGGCAAGACCAGAGAAGAAGCACTGGAAATACTCCGGCAGCGTTCCAGAGATAACAGCAGGTCGCCGATGCAGTGGAGTTGTGGAAAATATGCAGGATTTTCAGAATGTGAGCCTTGGATCGGGATACCGGATAATTATAAATATATTAATGCTGCGGCAGAGGAACAGGATCCAGATTCCATTCTCAATTATTACAGGAAGCTGATACATTTAAGAAAGCAGTATGCGGTTATTCAGGATGGTACAATTGAATTTTTGTATCAGGAGCAGCCGGAGATATTCGGATATAAACGGTTGTTAGGAAAACAGGAGCTTATTGTTGTAAATAATCTTACAGGCAGGGGAGCCATCTTGCAGGCTCCTGTGCTTTGTCAAGATTACGAGTGCCTGATCGGAAATTATCTGCAGGAAGAACTTGGTAATTCCTTAAAAATTTTGAAGCCGTATGAGAGCGTTGTATTATTAAAAAAACAAAATATATAAAAATCCCGGAAGGAACGAAAGGAGAAAAATCAATGAAAGAATTCAGTTACACAATCAAGGAGGAAGTGGGTATCCATGCAAGGCCGGCAGGACTTTTGGTAAAGGAAGCAAAGAAGTACGAGAGTAAAATCGTGCTTACCAAAGAAATGAAATCAGCAGAAGCTACTAAGCTCATGGCCATTATGGGGCTTGGCGTGAAATGCGGGCAGACGGTAAAAGTGGAAATTACAGGTGCGGATGAAGAAACTGCATACGAAAATATGAAATCATTTTTTGAGAATAATTTATAAAGCCAAGATTCGTTGTACAGCCAGATCAAAAAGGTCTGGCTGTACAACTAAACAGGAGGAGAGCTATGTTGGAATATTTTGGAAAAGCGGTATATAAAGGAATTGTTATGGGGCCTGTGGCAGTCTTGAAAAAGCAAGAGTGCGCAGTGAAACGTGCTAAGATTTCAGATGAAAAACAGGAACTGGAAAGGCTTGCTGCTGCAGTAAAACAGGCAAAGCTGCAATTGCAGGGACTTTATGAAAGGGCAATAAAAGAGGTGGGAGAAGCCAGCGCTGCCATTTTTGAAGTGCATCAGATGATGTTGGATGATGAAGATTATATGGAAGCTGTCCATAATATGATCTGTGGGGAAAAAGTAAATGCGGAATATGCGGTGGCTATGACTGGAGATAATTTTTCGGAAATGTTTGCAAGTATGGAAGATGACTACATGAAAGCAAGGGCAGCGGATGTAAAGGATATCTCAAATCGTGTAATCAGGATTTTAAGTGGCCAGAAGGATATTGATCTGAATTCCATGGATCCATCCATCATTATAGCAGAAGATCTGAGCCCCAGTGAAACCGTTCAGATGGATAAGGAAAGGATTCTTGCGTTTGTGACAATCCACGGTTCGGCAAATTCCCATACGGCAATTCTTGCCCGTATGATGAATATACCGGCTTTAATAGGTGTACCTCTGGACTTGGAAGAACTGCATACAGGAATGAAGGCCGTGGTAGATGCTTTTCAGGGTAAAGTAATATTTGAGCCTTCGGATGAAGTGGTAGAAACAGCCGCAAAACGAATGCAGGAAGAAAAGGAAAAATTGCTGCTTTTGCAGACTTTGAAGGGCAAAGAGAATATAACTCTTGATGGAAGAAAGATAAATGTTTATGCCAATATTGGAAGTGTAGGGGACGTAGGTTACGTTCTGGAGAACGATGCAGGTGGCATCGGATTGTTCCGAAGTGAATTTCTTTACCTTGGAAGAGATGATTTCCCAAGTGAGGAAGAACAGTTTCAGGCATATAAGCAGGTAGTTCAGATGATGGCGGGTAAAAAGGTGATTATCCGTACATTGGACATTGGTGCAGATAAGCAGGTGGATTACTTTAATCTTGGATATGAGGAAAATCCGGCAATGGGCTATCGGGCAATCCGGATCTGCCTAAAACAGCCGGAAATATTTAAAACACAGTTGCGTGCGTTGCTGCGTGCATCTGTTTATGGAAATCTGTCTATTATGTATCCAATGATTACTTCTACGGAAGAGGTTGAGAGAATAAAGGAAATTGTTAAGGGGATTCAAATGGAATTGGAGCTTGGAAAAATTCCATATAAGATCCCGGAACAAGGAATTATGATTGAAACACCTGCTGCTGTTATGATAAGCGATGAATTGGCTGAATTGGTTGATTTTTTCAGCATTGGAACAAATGACCTTACACAGTATACGCTGGCAGTGGACCGTCAGAATGAAAGACTGGATGAATTCTACAATGCGCATCACAAAGCCATCTTACGAATGATTGAAATGGTGGTGGAAAATGCTCACAAATGCGGAAAATGGGCGGGGATTTGCGGTGAATTAGGAGCTGATCTGGAACTGACAGAGCAGTTTGTAAAGATGGGAGTGGATGAGCTGTCAGTAGCGCCTTCTATGGTACTAAAAATAAGAAAAGCTGTTAGGGAAATAGGACAAAAGGAGACGGGAAAATAGAGGCGATCAGTTTGGGAAATATGGGAAAGCATGTCCCGGCAATCATTGTGGGATGTATGGGGATGAAGGAGCTTGACGAAAAAAGGCAGAAAAATATCAGGTTTCGGACACTGCTGCGTTACTTCTGCATACTTTCATTTCTGAACTTTGTTGGGCTTTGGCCAAACCATTTGCGAAATGTTTCTGCGTAATAGCTTGCACCGCTGAATCCAACAGAAAAAGCAATCTCTGTAATGGATATATCCGTATTGCGTAATAATTCGATGCTTTTATTTAAGCGGTATTGGGTCAGATATATATTCGGCGTCTGGTTGAAATACTTTGCAAATAATTTACAGCATTTGCTTTGCCCAACTGCCCCGGATGCAGCAATGTCCATAAGAGAAATTTTGTGGGTATAGTATTTTTGGATGAAACCAACCATATTTTTCGTTATGCTTAAATCGCTGCTCTGTGGGTGTAAAATATTGTCATTTGGCGGGATGTTATCATAAAGCAAAGACCAAATTGCTGAAAATGAAGACTGTACATCCAGAGGCATAGTTTTTAGGCCTTTTCTTTTATACATGAAATGGATTTGTTCCAATATTTTTTTCTGCCAGGAGGTATTCGGATCCAGAAAAATATACGGTATTGCATTGTTGCGGATAACAGGAAGTACAAAATCATTTTCATAGGAAGCTGTAGAGCATAAAAGCATCGGATGCAGGAGAACGCAGATGAAATTACATTCTGATCGGGCATCAGAGAAACCAAAATGCATCTGCCCTGAATTTACAAGGATACCATTGCCGTTTGTTAGGTTTATAATTTCACCGTTTACATTGTATTTCATTTCACCGTCTAAAACTGCAATCATTTCTATATCATCATGCCAATGGTTTGGTGCGGCATAGTTTGGATAGTGGGAAAGGAGTCCGCTTTTTATATAGATGGGGTAATCCGATCTGTTATAATGTACCTTTTCGGAATAGTCGTCCTTTAGTTCAATCAATATTGACATAAATAAAACCTCGCAGGATTGTTATTGATATATGCAATAAAACGATATAAATAACATAAAGTATATAGTATAATTATAATTGCGAGATACAGAAAAGTCAAGGAGGAGTGCCATGTACACAGATTATCATGTACATACGGAATTTAGTGATGATTCCGTTTATCCATTGGAGGATGTGATAAAGGATGCCATCCGCATGAACATGGATGAGATTTGTATAATTGGACATATGGATTTAATTACACGGTATGATGAAAATGGCGTGTATCCGTTTGAAATTATATGTTAGTGTATAATTATTATTGGCAGAAATAGGAATTATTCTTAAAATAAAAAGGAAGTAGAGAAATTCCCTACTTCCCAATCATACAGTTTTTCTTTATGATGTTAATTGTCGAGAAAAACACGTAAAGGAGACTGTATGATGAAATCTATTGTAGAGGAAAAGCTGGTATCTTTCAAGAGTCTGGAGCAAAAAGTTTTTGCATATGTCTGCGAGCTGGGAAGAGAGATCACCCGGATCATGCTGGAAAGCTATGATGCAGAGCTTTCAGAAAGCAGGGATAAGCAGTTGTATCGGGATAAAGGGCGCAGGAACACTACCATAAAGACAGTTTACGGGGAAGTGGTTTATTCGAGGCATGTATATCAGATGAAGCAGGAGGACGGCTCCAATGCCTATATATATTTGCTGGATAAAGCGATGCAGATGGATAAGATCGGATTGATTTCCACGAACCTTGCGGAAAAAATTGCCATGACGGTTACAGAAACGCCTTACCGTGTGGCATCAGATACTATCAGCAATACTTGTGGCCAGAGCATCAGCCACGGAGGTGCCTGGAACCTGATACAGAAGCTGGGAGAACGGATCAGTGAAGAGGAACAACATGCAGTAAAGCAGATGGAAGCAGGCCAGACAGAGGGGGAGGCATCCATCCCGGTATTGTTTGAGGAAATGGATGGTGTATGGCTTTCCATGCAGGACAGATCACATAAAAAAATGAAGAAACAGGAATTGAAAGTGTTTACCATGTATGAAGGATGGGATGCAGGAAGCAAAGGGAGCAGCCGTCTGGTGAACAAAATGATGCTGGCAGGGATGGAAAACAGCGGTGAGTTCCACCGGAAGCGAGAAGCGCTGATCGAAAAGAAATATGCAGCTGACGAGATTGGCCAGAGGGTCCTCAATGGCGATGGCGGGAGCTGGATCAAAGAGCCGTATGATCCGGAAGTGATCTTCCAGCTTGACCGGTTCCACATTTATCAGGAGATCAAAAGGAAACTGAAAGAGAAAGAGGCACAGAAAGCAGTGACAGAGCTTTTTGAAGCAAATAAGATGGAAGAGATGCTGGAATACATTCAGGTCTATGCAGACAGCGTAGAGAGTGATGATGAGGCGGATAAACGAAGCAGCAACGCAAAGAAGCTGTATGAATATTTGTCAAACAATAAAGAAGGATTACTGCCATATCAGAAACGAGGGATACCGATACCAGAGGCAAAGCCGGGAATCGTATATAAAAATATGGGGGTGCAGGAAAACCAGAATTGTACAGTGGTTACGCTTCGGATGAAACACCGGAGGA
>JAUNGB010000148.1 GCA_030524715.1 Eubacteriales bacterium
GGATGGACTGATATCAGGTTCAATAGTTGTGGATGCTTCATGAAACAACCCTGGCATTGACACATGTTCAACTTGCACATACCAGAAAAATCTGATATAGTAGAAATGAGAAGAAGCCCGCTGAGGGCATTGACACATATTAAGCTACCGGAGATAATCGAGATAGTCGGATTCGTAGAAAAGAAGAGAAGCCCGTCGTGAGCGTTTTCTACAAAATTTAAGAAAATTCTAAAAAATAATTGTAATTTTTGACTAAAGATAGTATAATTAAGATACTATCTTTTTTCTTTTTTAATATTCAGCGAAAATATAAAGATAAAAAAGAAAAGACAGAATAATAAGAGGGAAGGAGAAAAATATGAAAACAAAAGAGAAAAAATCATTACAGGAATTGACAGAGATCTGGAAAGCCATGGAGAGAAAAACCTTATCTCAGAGAAAAGAGGCCGAAAAATACTACGAGAGCCATCTGATGCAGCCGATTGTTGAGGATTATAAAGAAAGAAATGCAGATCTGGTATTTGAACAGGTTGATTATCTGATGCTTTCCGTTGGTACATCATATGAGCCGCTGGTATTGAACATAGCTCTTTTAAGCCCCAAAAAAATCTTGTTTCTTTATACCGAAAAAACAGAAGAAATATTAAATAAGATCGTGAAATACCTGAAATTGAAGGCCACAGATTATCAGAAGAGTATGGTAGATGCGACAGACTCAATATCCGTATATCAGGAAATTAAGCGCGCGTATATCTCCTGGGACAAGCCGCAGAAGGTATATATTGACTTTACAGGCGGAACAAAAGCAATGTCAGCAGCGGCGGCGCTGGCAGGGTCTATGATTGATGTACAAATGGTCTATGTAGGAACCGAACATTATCTGACGGATTTCCGCAAGCCGGAGCCCGGGAGCGAGGAACTGTTTTATATTGACAATCCGATACAGGTTTTTGGTGATATTGAAATAGAAAAGGTTTTCGCATTGATTGAGCGTTATAACTATGCGGGAGCAGCAGAAAGACTGAAAAAGCTTAAAGACAATATTCCGGATCCATTGAACAGGCAGCAGATAAATTTTGTATATTTGCTGGTCAGTGTTTATGAGCATTGGGATGCTCTTGAATTTGAAGAAGCAGCAGTATTAATGGATCAACTGTTAAAGGAACTGAAACGTGACTTCCGTGTGTACAAAAAGCTGTTGATGATGGATTTTCAGCCTATCTTAAATAATCAGTATAAAATCCTGAGCCAGTTAAATAAAATTCCGGCTCTCATTCGACAGAAAAAGCAAAAAGATATTCTAAGCGACAAATCTATTATGATTTCCCTCATGTATACAATGTATGAAAATGCTCTGAGAAGAGAAGAACAGGAAAAATATGATATGGCGACTCTTCTTTTTTACCGTCTTCTTGAAATGATAGAGCAGCGCAGGCTGATCACATATGATATTTTTGTGTCCAGACCGGATTATCAGCAGGCCGATTTTTCAAAAGCATCCCCCGAATACAGTGGTTTGGAAAAAAATGAACAGATACAGTTGCTTAAAACTACAAACAAAGGATTGAAACAGCAGTTATTTTCTTCGCCTAATGAGAGGGATTATCTCCCTAATCCCATCGCGCTTCTGGACGGATATCTTCTTTTGGCTGCACTTGGAGACGCAGTAACCGCAGGAAAGGATGGCAAAGCCATATACCTTCTGAAACGTATCCGCGCTATGGTTTCGCTTAGAAATAACAGTATATTTGCCCATGGTCTTGGACCGGTCAAGGAAGAAGATTACTATAAATTCCGTGATTTTGTAACAGAAATGTTTCAGGAGTTTTGTAAAACAGAAAACATTGATTTTGACTTGTATAAGAAGACCTGCCGTTTTCTGAACCCGATTACTTCGAAATACTACAAAATTATGGGGGAAAACAAATGAGTGTAATTTATGTGAAAGAGCAGGGAGCTTATATTAAAAAGTCGGGAGAAAAAATAGATATTTGCAAGAATAACCAAAAGCTGCTTTCTTTTCCGGTTTGGAATATAGATGGACTTTCGATCATTGGAAATATACAGATTTCCACTCAGGCATTGGTTTATCTGATGGAAAATGGGGTAGACGTCAGTATTTTTTCTTATTCCGGCAGGTTTGTAGGTCAGGCTTTGGCGGATTCGTCAAAAAATATCTTTCTTCGCTTTGCCCAATACGATCTCTACCAAAATATGGACATGAGACTTGATATGGCAAGAACGATTGTACGTAATAAAATTTCAAATCAAATGCAGGTCATAAAAAAATACAGATATAAGGACGGGTTTTCTCCGAAAAGGGAACTGGATAAAATGGGCGTACTGCAAAACAGCCTGAAGGATTGCAAGACCCCTAACGAGATTATGGGAGTAGAAGGTATGTGCAGCAATTTATATTTTTCCTGCTTTTCCCACATGATTAACTGCAGGTTTGAATTTAAAGAAAGAAACAGAAGGCCTCCCAAAGATCCTGTCAATGTAATTCTCAGTCTGGGCTATACATTTTTAACGCGAGAGGTGTGTTCTGTTCTGGAGGCAGAATCCTTTGAAGTGTATCTCGGCTTCCTGCATGGTATTCGATATGGACGGAAATCGCTGGCATTGGATGTTGTGGAAGAGTTCCGGCAGCCAATCGTAGATCGTTTTGTGGTGAGAAGCTTTAACAAAAGGGTGATCAATGAATTTGATTTTGAAATGGAAGACCAGCAGGTACTGCTTAATGAGGAAGGCTTTAAGAAATTCTGCCGTGAATTTGAAATCTGGATGACCAAAACCGGAAGCAGTTCGGAAAGGAGCTTCCGCCAGATCATCAAAATGCAGATTGGGCAATTAAAAAAAGCCATTCAGAATAAAGAACCGTATGTGCCATACAAATGGGAGGAAAAGGATGATATATGTGATTAGCTATGACATTTCATCAGACAGAGTCAGAACAAAGCTTGCTAAACTTTTGGAAGGATATGGGGTAAGAATCCAGTATTCTGTCTTTGAATGCAAGCTGACAGAGAAACGCTTTAAGAAACTTTATAAAGAAGTATTTCAGCTTACTGAAAAAGAGAGCGAGGGAAGCGTTCGGTTTTATTTCCTTTGTCAGAGCTGTGAGGGTAAGATTATTACAATTGGAAAACCTTTGAATACATTGGAAATCATGAAAAAAGACGTCATAATTATTTAGAAGCATGAACTTAATGTCAGGAATGGGGGTGATATTAATGGCTTTATATTCAAAGATTATTGATTTACAAAAATTGCAGAATGCATGGAAACAGGTATATAAGAATAAGCCGAAGGAGGGCGTGGATTCTGTTACATGTGAGGAATTTGAAGCGGATAAAGATGCCCGGCTGAAAGCGCTTTGGAAAGAACTTGTAAACCATACGTATACCTGTATGCCTGTATGCCGGTTCAGATGGTGCCTCTTTACAAGGGAGAAAAGATTCGATATATAGGGCTGTATACAATGCGGGATAAGGTGATCCAGAACTCTATAGCGAAGGAATTATCCAATATATATGGCAATTTTTTCTCAGAAAGCTGTTATGCTTACCGGAATGGGCGTTCTGCATTGCAGGCGGCGCAGACTATACATGAAAAAATACTGGAAAAGAAAAAGGGATATGTACTTCGTACGGATATTTCCAGTTTTTTTGACCGTATATCGCATAGTGTGCTTCAGAAAAAGCTGAGAGAACGAATTTATGAAAAGGATGTGCTGGATTTAATTTTTGAAATTCTTCGGGCGCCGTCTATAGATAAGAACGGCGTGCTGGAAGAGAAAAAGGTCGGAATTTATCAGGGTTCAACGATAGCGCCTGTACTTTCCAATATCTATATGATGAAATTTGACGAAAAAGTCCGGCGGGAGGTACAATTCTACGTAAGGTATTCGGACGATATTATTATTCTTTTTCAAACGAAAAATGAGGCGGAAGAATATTACAAAAAATTGAATCTTTATCTGGAAGAACTGAATTTGGAACTTAATATGAAGAAAACAAAGATCGTTTCTTTGGAGGAAGGATTTGATTTTCTCGGGTATAGATTTAACAGTAAAGGAATGGCCGTTCCTGATAAAGCTGAAAAACAATTGTCAGAAAGGCTTGAGGAAGTCTGGCTGAATACTGCTTACCGTACTGTTTGGGCTAGACTGGAAAAGGGAGCTGAAATTGTTGGAGGATGGGAACAGTATTATTACGGCAAAAGAGTTCCCGGCAGTATTCTGGAATATGCAGTTTGGATATATCAGATGAAAAAAAGGTCAGAAATGGACTTGCCTAAAGCGAAAGAATTGAGAGAGTCTTTCGAGAATCCATATAAAGATGTCGCCGGATTTTTGGCTGATGTATGGAAAGAAAACAGCCTGTTTTACAGAGCTTTGTGGGAATATGAGCAGTATTATAATCTGAGTGACAGGGATAAAGAGGTACGGATAGATGAAAGCAGTCCGTTTTTGCCGGAACTGATCAATATATACGAGAGGTTTATGATTGAAGAATCCTCTGAACTCAGAACAGAACTGATTCAGATTTATTCTGATCTGAAAATGTATCGAAAAGCGGAAGCTTTGACAGAAATGGGTCAAAGAAAGCCTGTTATGTCAAATAAACCTAAGTATGTGCGCATTGAAGAGAACGCGGAGATTTTTCTTAACCAGCAGGAACTTTCAGAGTATATGGAACTGTTTGTCGGCAGAGAGGATTTATATGCAATAGACGGACTTGGCTCAGACAAAAAGAGGATGTCAGAGGAAGTTCTGCAGCCGCTTCTTCCGGATGTAGTGAAAAATCATATAGCAGGAAAAGAAACCGTTAGTACATATATTCAGAGGAATAATGGAACAGCAAAATATCTGGTTCTGGATTTGGATATTTCAAAAGGCGTTTTGCTTCAGAACAGATCTCAGGATGTGATACAGGAGTATATGAGCCAGTGCCTTCATATTGCGGATGGTATTCTAAAAGAAATGAGGCATATGGGGCTTAATGGATATCTGGAACAGAGTGGATGCAGAGGATATCATATATGGGTATTCTTTACGGAATGGCTGCCGGTCAGATATGTGAATCAGCTTTCTGATATCGTGGAACAGAAAGCCGGAAAGCTTTGGAAGGAAACAGGCATACAAGTAGAATATTTTCCTAATAAGACCAGAATCAGGAATGGAAAGAAGGGACAGACTCTGAAGCTTCCCTGGGGATTTCATCCTAAAACAGGGAAAAGAAGTGTGTTTCTTGATTCCGATTACCAGCCTTATCAGGAACAGAAGGATATTTTGAAAGAGATTGTGCGGCATTTCCCGAATGATGTCAAACGGATTATTGCGGCAAATATGGACAGCGAGAAGTGTGAAGGGCAAATAGAAAGCAGAGAGGTTGATAAAAATCTCGAAGAATTTCAAATTACAAGTGAAGCAGTCCGCACTGTAATGGAATCCTGCAATCTTTTGAGGTATTTATGCCAGAAGGCTCGAACCGTCCATTATCTGAATCATTTTGAGCGGCTTACGATTTTATATGTATTTGGCCATCTAGGTGATGAAGGGAAAGAATTTATACATAAAGTAATGTCATTTACTTTGAATTATTCTTATCAGGTAACACAGAAATTTATCTTAAAATGCCCTGAAAAACCAGTCAGTTGTTTGAAGCTTCGCGAGCAGTATAAGCAGATATCTGCGGAGATTGGATGTACCTGCAGCTTTAAGCGGACAAAAAATTGTTATCCCTCACCGGTGCTGCATGCTTTGAAAAAAGTGGAGGAAAACGGGCAGATAACGATGCCGGTGTCGAAAACCATGCCGGCGAATACGCAGAAGGAATTAAAGGATGAGATCAATGTGGCATTAAAAGCGCAGGAAATTGCTGAGAAGATGATGGGATTGCGCAAACAGAGAAGAGGATTAGACAAAGCCCTTAATAAATGTGAACAGGAATTAATGGCAATTTTTGATGACTGCGGGACGGACAGCATGGAAATAAAAATGGGACTTCTCGTAAGAAGAAAGAACAATGATCGGACGGAGTGGATGATAGAGTTATAAGCCAGAAGAAATAAATTGGACGGCGGATAGTTACTTATAAATTGGGCGGCGGATAGT
>JAUNGB010000052.1 GCA_030524715.1 Eubacteriales bacterium
CCCGGATTTCACAGTAATATTGATGGATATATTTGAAAAGCTGGAAGCCCAGTTCTTCTGCAGCAATGAAATCTGTCGTCAATCCCTGCTCCTTTAGCCAGCTGAGCAGGGGCGAGAAGTCTGTTTCCTCATCCCGGATGCAGGCGGTAAATACCGCATAGTCTCCGGCGGGGAGCGTATAGAGATGTTCCGGGCGGATTTGAGAGTAATCCCGATCCGGGAGCTTTACATATTCCCGGCGTTTCAGCAGCCGGTTTTGGGCAGCGCAGTCAACATCCAGAAAATAACCGTATGCCCTGCGGATAAAGTGCTTGTCCCGCATTTCCTGCTGAAGAACCTCCTGCAGGTTTGCATGGTAAGAAGCGTCCTCCCGTTTCCGGCTTCCTACAATTACAATCTCATCTTCCCGATGTTCCATGTGTATAGAGGTATTGGAGGATTGAGATTTGATATGCTCATTCTCTTTTCCATACCAGTCAATGTCCTCGGCCACCTGCTGATAATACCGGCTCAGCCTCAGCGCTTCCTGCTGATATTCCATAAGAAGGCCAACAACTTTGTCATTGTCTCTGGAGGAGAGAATCTGACGGACTTTCTCCAACGGAATTCCCAGGCGGCGGCAGGTCGTGATAATATCCAGCTGGTACATATTCCATCGTGAAAAGTAGCTGTAATGATTTTCGGGTTCGATATAATCCGGCGTCATAAGACCGGATTTAATGTAAAAGTGCAGGGTGTCTTTCGATATGCCTGTTATCTTGCTGACCTCCCCAATTCGATAGCCTTTTTCCAATGGTATTTCTCCTTGCCTGTTATAAAAATGATATGTGTTCCGTCATTTCAGCAGGTTATCATCTGCAAAATAATCGATTTTCATGGCATGGCGGACCTCGCACAATGTTTCGGAAGCAACCGCTCTGGCTGTTTTTGTGCCTTCTTTCAGAATTTCAAAGACCTCCGGCAGCCGTTGCTCCCACATTTTTCTTCGCTCTCGGATGGGCGCAAGCTCTGATTGCATGACATGATTCAGAAACTTTTTTACTGTTACGTCACCTAATCCGCCTCGCTGATAATGCTCTTTTAATTCCTCAAGGCAGCTATATTCCGGTAAAAATTCTGCAAAGTATTCAGGCTTGGAGAAAGCATCCAGATAAATAAACACAGGATTCCCTTCTGTATGACCGGGATCGTCTTTCCTCAGATGAGTCGGGTCTGTAAACATGGACATTACCTTTGTTTTGATTGTGTCCGGTTCGTCCGAGAGATAAATACAATTTCCCAGAGATTTACTCATCTTTGCTTTGCCATCAATGCCCGGTAACCGCAGGCAGGCTTGATTGGCAGGCAAAATAATTTTAGGCTCGGCCAGTGTTTCTCCGTAAATTTCATTGAATTTTCGTACAATTTCCCGGCATTGTTCTAACATAGGTTCCTGATCTTCCCCTGCCGGAACAGCAGTTGCCCTGAATGCTGTAATATCCGCCGCCTGACTGATAGGATAGCAGAAAAAACCAACGGGAATACTTGCTTCAAAATTTCTCTGCTTTATTTCTGCTTTTACAGTAGGATTACGCTGGACACGGGAAACTGTCACAAGATTCATATAGTAAAAGGTTAATTCTGTGAGCTCAGGAATCATAGACTGGATAAAAATCGTAGATTGATCCGGGTCGATTCCGCAAGCGAGATAATCCAGCGCTACCTGCATGATATTTTGACGTACTTTTTCCGGGTGCTCCGCATTATCAGTCAAAGCCTGAGCATCTGCGATCATGATGTAGATTTCATCATATTTTCCAGTGTTTTGCAGTGCAACGCGTTCTTTTAATGATCCAACATAATGCCCGACATGAAGGCGGCCTGTTGGCCGGTCGCCAGTTAAATTGACTTGTTTCATGAATATATCTCCTTAAGAAAATTTTTCAGGCACTCCCGCCAATTTGAATACCATTCCGCTTTGGGGGAGATAAGCAAAGCGGTTAATCCATGGAGCATAGACCATAGCTGTATGAGATGATTCAGGCTATCTTCCCTGGAGATGCCCTGTCGATCTGCTATTTCGCAGCAGGTCTTGCGAAAAACTTCAAAGGGCGGATAGTTGTCATCCCGTTCTTGTAATGTAAGCATAATTTGCATGGAACTATTTCGGTAAAGGAAACTATAATAAGCAGGATGTTCCTGATAAAAACAGACGTAGGTTTCTGCCAGTCTTTGGACAGCTTCCATTCCGCCGTATTCTGTTTCCTTTATGGTCTGATTTAAACAGTCCGTTAAAAAATGTGTGACATAAATCCGGCACGTCTCGATCAGCTGTTCTTTATTATCGAAATGCCGATAGACTGCGTTGTGGCTAACACCGCATTTTTGCGCAAGAATACGTAAAGAAAGCTGTTCAAATCCATATTCTGAAATAATTTGAATCGCATTTTCAATCAAATCCTGTTTCAAATTACCGTGATGGTACTGATCTTTCAAGTTTTTTCGCCTCCTCCCTGCCTATTGTACCATCCAATGTTGTCACTGTCAACATTGCTGCTGACTATTTTTATTGTATATGCAGGGTGCAGGGGACAAATTGCTTCTATATAATTTGACACACTGCAAAAGAAATGATAAAATCATAATCCGTAGAGATAAGGATTTTGTAGAGAAGGATTAAGAGATGGAAATTGTAAAGACCTTTGGAGATTACGTAGAGCGATTAAGCGAAAACCATCAGGGCACGGCACAATGGCTTCTGAAAACAGGATGGGAAGCTCAGGAATTAAAATTCAGATTTGCGCCGGACAAAAGGCTGCTTCCTGCAGACCGGTATCTGGCGTATATGATGATGGATACTATGCTGCAGCCCCTCCGGAAACCGCAGGAATCGGCTGTCGTAAGTGTTTTTACCCCTTGTGAACTATTGCAGGAGGTAAGCTTAAATCCATATAATGTAGAAAGCTTCTCCTGCTATCTGGCAGCCTCCTGCGCGGAACGTGTGTGTCTGCAGCAGGCGGAGAACGACGGGATATCAGAAACATTATGCAGCTATCACAAGACCTTTATCGGCGCTGCCAGGAGGGGAATCCTGCCAAAGCCCAAATGTATTGTGTATACAAACCTTGCCTGCGACGCAAACCTGCTTACGTTTCAGTACCTGGCGGATCTGTTTGAGGCGCCGGCTTTTGCCATCGACGTCCCTTTTGAACAAAATAAAGAAAATGTGCGGTATGTAGCGGAACAGCTTCAGGAACTGACAGTATTCCTGGAAAAACATACAGGAAAGAAAATTGAAATATCCGGCCTTAAGGAGCGTCTTGCCCGGAGCAGGCGGACACTGGAAAATATACATCAGTGCCAGATCGAACGGGCAAAGAAGTGCATTCCCACCGATCTGGTTACCCCGCTTTACGGCAGTATGACGGGACAGATCCTTCTGGGAACGAGAGAAGAAGAGAAATATACGGAATTGCTGCTCCGGAATATCCGGACAGCGCCGGAGGCTCATGGAAAGAGAATTTACTGGATGCATACGATACCCTTTTGGTCGGATGCAGTGAAAAAAGAATTTCGGCTGAACGATAACGCCCAGATCGTCGGGTGTGAACTTTCCCAGACCTTTGACCTGGAAAGCAGAGAGTTTGATCCGGAAAAACCCTATGAGGCCATGGCGGAGCGGATGGTCTATCATTGCTTAAACGGCAGCGTGCAGCGGAGGATTCAGGCCGGTATCCGCCATGCAAAGGACGCGGGGGCGGATGGCGTCGTATGGTTTGACCATTGGGGATGTAAACATACCCTGGGGGCAGCCCAGCTGGCAAAGAAAAAATTTGAGGAAGCAGGAATCCCTTTGCTGATCCTGGATGGAGACGGCTGCGACCGAAGCCATGGAGGGGAAGGGCAGACAGCCACCAGACTGGGCGCATTTCTGGAGATGTTGGAGGAAGCTGATGAATCATAAGACATACTATGTTTGTAAATATACGCCTGTGGAATTACTCACAGCCCTTGGAGGGGAGTGCGTCAATCTGAATGAAATGCCTCATGGCTTTGAACTGGCGGAGCAACTGGCGCACCCTAACATTTGCGGATTTGGAAAATCACTGTTAGAGTCGGTTATGCGGGGAGATGTGAAGGAATTAGTGCTGGTTAATTGCTGTGACACGATACGCAGCGTCTGCGATGTACTGGAGGACAGCGGGAAACTGGAATTCCTTTATATGGTCGATATCCTGCACTCAGGCGGTGTGTGCAGCCGGGAACGTACCGCGCTGCAGCTGAAGAAACTGGCGAAGGCTTACGCCGAATACCGGGGGACGTCATTTGATGCGGAAAAGTTCCGTCAGGCGTTTGTGCCGCCCCAAAGGAAAAACGGCCCTCATATCAGCGTGCTGGGCGCCCGTATGGGAACGGAGCTTTTTGATATGGTACAGAAGGTTATGCCGTTTCCGGTAGAAAATGATTCCTGTGTATATAACCGTTCTGCCGGCGGAGAAACACCTCCAAAGACAGACGATTTCGATGAGCTGATGGACTGGTATGCCGGGATACTGTTAGGGCAGCTTCCCTGTATGCGCATGATGGATCACACAGGCAGGAAGCAGCTTTACAACAATCCCGATTTGAAGGGAATTATTTATCATACGGTAAAATTCTGTGATTTTTATAGCTTCGAATATGCTGAAGTGAAAAACCATGCCGCCGTACCGATCTTAAAAATTGAGTCAGACTATACGATCCAGAGCAGCGGACAGCTTTCCACCCGGTTGGAGGCATTTGCGGAAAGTCTGGCCTCGGATCTTCAGAAAGGAAAGGAAAAGAAAATGGGAAAGGGATATGCAGCGGGGATTGACAGCGGTTCTACCAGTACGGATGTGGTAATTTTAGATAAAGACAGGAAGATCGTAACAGGGATCATTCTGCCCACAGGGGCAGGAGCGGCCATTGGCGCGGAACGCGCCCTGGAGGAAGCGCTTAAAAGCGCGAAGCTGGCCAGGGAGGATATCGACGCGCTGGTAACGACAGGCTACGGCCGGTCAGTGATCCGCGACGGAGACAAAAGCATCACCGAGATTACCTGTCATGCCCGCGGCGCCCATTATCTGGATCCGTCCGTGCGCACCGTGATCGATATCGGAGGGCAGGACAGCAAGGTGATCCGTATTGATGAAACCGGAGCTGTGGAAAACTTTGTCATGAATGACAAATGTGCCGCAGGTACCGGGCGTTTTCTGGAAATGATGGCAAGGACGCTGGAGATGAACCTGGAGGAATTAAGCCGGAAGGGCCTGCATTACGGAGAAGACATTACCATATCCAGCATGTGCACTGTTTTTGCGGAATCGGAGGTGGTGTCTCTCATCGCACAGAATAAGGATACAGACGACATCGTACATGGATTGAATAAAGCGGTGGCCGTTAAAACAGCGGCTCTTGCAAAACGTGTGGGAGGACAGGCTCCCTATATGATGACGGGAGGCGTTTCCAGAAATCAGGGACTTGTGAAAACCCTGGAGGAAAAACTGGGGACATCGCTGGTGATCAGTGATAAAGCGCAGTTGTGCGGCGCTCTTGGAGCGGCGCTGTTCGCGGCGGATATGTTATCCTGAGCTGATCCTGAATGAGCATGCGGCAAAGCGGAATGGGAACATCCGTTTTACTTGTATATCAGGAAAGTATACAAAAAGTGCTTCGCGCAGGATTTGACCAGAATTATCAGTGTCATATAAGGAATACGAGAAAACAGAAAGAGGTATTTGATACTTGGAATCTAATAAAAACACCGAAGAAAAAAAATATCGTAAAAATACCGTCAATTTGACGTCGGAAACGCCGAAAAACCACAGGAATATTAAGAATCCGGCAGGTACGAATACATTATCCCCTATGATGAAGGAATATCTCAAGACAAAGGAAGAATACAAGGATTGTATTCTCTTTTATCGTTTGGGGGACTTTTATGAGATGTTCTTCGAGGACGCCCTTACGGTCACGAAGGAACTGGAATTAACGCTGACAGGAAAGGACTGCGGCCTGGAAGAGAGGGCGCCTATGTGCGGGGTTCCCTATCATGCAGCGGAAACTTATATTAAGCGGCTGATCGATAAAGGCTATAAGGTGGCTATCTGCGAGCAGGTGGAGGATCCCAAACAGGCAAAGGGACTTGTAAAGCGAGAGGTCATTCGTGTGGTAACTCCGGGAACCACGCTGGACGCGTCGGCTTTGGACGAATCCAGAAATAATTATCTGATGTCCATTGTATCTCTGGAAGATCACTTCGGCTGCGCCATCGCGGATATCAGTACGGGAGACTGTTTTCTGACGGAAATGGATAAACCCCAGAAGCTGCTGGACGAGATCAACAAATTTGTGCCCTCGGAGATTATCTGCAATGATGCGTTTTTTATGAGCGGGATCGATACGGATGATCTGAAGAACCGGATGGGAGTCTGCATTTTTCCCCAGGATACCTGGTATTTTGACGACGAGCTCTGCAGGAGGACCTTAAAAGAGCATTTTCATGTGAGTTCTCTGGACGGGCTTGGGATTCAGGACTATGACAGCGGGATCATTGCCGCAGGGGCATTGTTTTTATATCTGAAGGAAACCCAGAAGACCGCCCTGAACCATATGGCGACGATCCGGCCTTATACAGCGGAGAAATTTATGCTGATCGACAGCTCCAGCCGGAGAAACCTGGAGCTTGTAGAGACGCTTCGGGAAAAACAGAAGAGAGGTTCCCTGTTATGGGTGCTGGATAAGACACAGACAGCCATGGGGGCGCGTACCCTGCGTTCTTATGTGGAACAGCCGCTGATCGACGCGGATGAGATCAATGACCGCCTGGAGGCCGTGGAGGAATTGAACCGTCAGCCCATGCTCCGTGATGAAATACGGGAGTACTTAAGGCCCATTTATGATATGGAGCGTCTGATCAGCCGTATCAGCTATCAGTCTGCGAATCCAAGGGATATGGTTGCCTTTGCGTCTTCTCTGGAAATGCTGCCCCATATCAAGCGGATCTTAAAGGAATTTCATGCGCCGATCCTTATGCGGATCCAGGAGGATATGGACGCCCTTGAGGATATGGCGGATCTGATCAAACGGGCGATCTGCGAGGAACCTCCCATTGCCCAGAAGGACGGAGGCATTATCCGGGAAGGCTTTAATGAAAATGTGGATACCTTCCGCCGTTCCCGTACAGACGGAAAAAAATGGCTCTCCGAGCTGGAGGCACGCGAGCGTGAAAAGACGGGTATCAAATCTTTGAAGATCAAATTTAACCGTGTATTCGGCTATTCTCTGGAGGTAACCAATACCTTCCGCAATCAGGTGCCGGAGAATTATGTGCGTAAGCAGACCCTTGCCAATGCGGAGCGTTATATCACTTCAGAACTAAAGGAACTGGAGGATATGATCCTTGGCGCGGAGGATAAGCTGTACGCGCTGGAATATGAATTATTCTGTCAGGTAAGGGATACGGTGGGTGCTCAGGTCGTCCGTATCCAGAAGACCGCTAAGGCCGTTGCCGCCCTGGATGTGTTTGCTTCCCTTGCGCTGGTTGCCGAGAGGAACAATTACGTGCGCCCGAAGATCAACAGCAACGGGGTTCTGGACATTAAAAACGGACGTCATCCAGTAGTGGAAAAGATGATCGACAACGATATGTTTATTCCAAATGATACATATCTGGATACTCAGAAAAAACGGATCTCTGTCATTACCGGCCCGAATATGGCAGGAAAGTCCACCTACATGCGTCAGAGCGCCCTGATCGTTTTAATGGCTCAGATCGGAAGCTTTGTTCCGGCGGAGAAGGCGAACATCGGGATCGTGGACAGGATCTTTACACGAGTGGGAGCCTCGGACGACCTTGCAAGCGGTCAGAGTACCTTTATGGTGGAAATGACCGAGGTCGCCAATATTCTGCGAAACGCCACCTCCCGGAGCCTTCTGATCCTTGATGAGATCGGCCGGGGAACCAGCACCTTTGACGGGCTTGCCATCGCCTGGGCGGTCATCGAGCATATCAGCAATACAAAGCTCTGCGGAGCAAAGACTCTGTTTGCCACTCATTATCATGAGCTGACAGAACTGGAGGGCAAGATCTCCGGGGTGAACAATTACTGTATTGCCGTGAAGGAAAAGGGAGACGATATTGTTTTCCTCAGAAAGATCGTAAAGGGCGGCGCGGATAAGAGCTACGGCATTCAGGTGGCAAAGCTGGCCGGCGTGCCGGATTCAGTCATCAACCGTGCCAAGGAGCTTGTGGAAGAATTAAGCGATGCGGATATTACGGCAGCGGTAAAGGATCTGACGGCTCCGAAGAAAAAGCAGAAGATCGTATACGACCAGGTGGATATGGCTCAGATTTCTCTGTTTGACACGGTACAGGATAATGATATTATAGAGGAGATCAAGGCATTGGATATGTCCAACCTGACTCCTATGGAAGCAATGAATATCCTTTATAATCTTCAGAATAAGATCAAAAACAGATGGTGAGATAATGGATAAAAGAAAAATTGCAGTTTTAGATCAGCATACTATTGATAAGATCGCTGCCGGAGAGGTGGTGGAGCGTCCTTCCTCTGTGGTGAAGGAGCTTGTGGAGAATGCCATTGACGCAGGAGCGACGGCGATCACTGTGGAGATCGCGGACGGCGGTAAAAAGCTGATCCGTATTACAGACAACGGCTCCGGAATGGAGGCAGAGCAGATCCCTCTTGCTTTTCTGCGTCATGCCACAAGCAAAATAGAAAAGATTGAGGATCTGGAGCAGATCGCTTCTCTGGGCTTCCGCGGCGAGGCGCTTTCCAGTATCGCTGCGGTGTCGCAGGTGGAACTGATCACCAAGACTCCGACCGGGATCAGCGGCAGCAGGTATGTGATCGAGGGCGGCCGGGAACAGTCCCTGGAAGAGCTTGGCGCGCCGGAGGGAACCACCTTCCTGGTGCGGAATCTGTTTTATAATACGCCTGCCAGAAGCAAATTTCTGAAATCCGATATGACCGAGGGGAATTACATCAGCACGCTGATGGAGCAGCTTGCCCTTTCCCATCCGGAGATTTCATTTAAATATATCCAGAATAAGCAGGTGAAAATGCATACCTCGGGAAATTACAGCGTGAAGGACGTCATTTACAGCGTCTATGGCAGAGAAATCGCAAAGGCGCTTCTTGAGGTATCCTATGAAAATGATTTTATGAAAATTACAGGGTTTGCGGGCAAGCCGGAAATTTCCAGGGGGAACCGCAGCTTTGAGAACTATTATATTAACGGGCGTTATGTGAAAAATAATATTCTTACAAAGGCTATTGAGGATGCCTATAAGGGATTTCTCATGCAGCATAAGTTTCCGTTTGTGTCCCTGCATCTGGAGATGGACGGAAATGATCTGGATGTGAATGTCCATCCCGCCAAGAGAGAGGTGCGATTTGCCAGAGGGCCGGAGGTTTATGACGCTGTGTATGATACCATACGCCGTGCGCTGACAAAACGGGAAATGATCCCGCAGGTAACTATCGGAAAACCGGAAGAGGATAAGCCGAAGGAAGTTTTGAAGAGCGGCGATATTCCGGAGCCTTTTGAGGTGAAACGGCGCGAGCAGTATGGGTTGAATCAGAAGCCTCAGACCATGCAGACGCCGGTTTCCCATATGGTGAGGGAAAATGAGAGTTATACGGCGGCGCCTCTGCAGGGAAATTCCGGCCCGGCTTTTTCGAGGGAGGAAGAAAACTGGTTCCGGGGAACCCTCCGGCAGGCGAAGAAGCAGGAGGAAGCCAAGGGAAATGTATCTGGCAAGGTGAATGTGGATAATGAGACATCCGAAGGAAACGTACCTGACAGAGTGAATACAGAGGATGATCTGCCTGAAGGAAATGTATCAGCCGAGGCGAATACGGATAATGAAAAGGTTGAGGGAAGCGTATCAGCTAAGGCGGATGCAGAAAATGCGTTGCCTGAAGGAAACGTATCGGCTAAGGTGGATGGAGATAATGAGGCATCCGAAGGAAATGTACCTGACAGAGTGAATACAGAGAATGAGCTGCCGGAAGGAAATGCTTCTGCCAAGATAACAGCATATAATGCATATAATATGGAAGGAACTCAGCAGCTTGAGCTTTTTGAGGAAAAGCTTCTCTCGCCGGAATCAAGAAGCCGTCATCAATTGATCGGGCAGCTTTTTGATACCTACTGGCTGGTGCAGTTTGAAGATAATTTCTATATTATTGACCAGCATGCAGCCCATGAGAAGGTTTACTATGAACGGCTGGTGAAGCAGTTTAAAGAGCAGACCATTACCTCCCAGTATGTCAGCCCGCCTTTGATCGTTACTTTGAATCTTCAGGAGGAAGAACTTTTGAAGGCCAATCAGGAGTATTTTCAGGAGTTTGGTTTTGAGATTGAACCGTTTGGAGGAAAGGAATACTGCATCAGCGCAGTCCCTGCAAATCTTTACGGAATTGCAGAGGAAGAACTGTTTTTGGATATGCTGGATCATCTGTCAGCAGGCGGAGAGAAAAATACTCTTGAGCTTTTCACCTCCCGTCTTGCTACCATGGCATGTAAGGCTGCTGTCAAGGGCAACCATAAAATGTCCGTACTTGAGGCGGACAAGCTGATCGACGAGCTTTTGACTCTGGAAAATCCCTACCATTGTCCTCACGGGCGTCCGACGATTATTTCTATGACGAAGGCAGAGCTTGAAAAGAAATTTAAAAGGATTGTATAATATGATGAATAAACCATTGATCGTTCTTACCGGCCCTACCGCCGCAGGGAAGACAAAGCTGTCGATCTCTCTTGCAAAGGCGGTAAACGGTGAGATCATTTCCGCGGATTCCATGCAGGTATACCGGCATATGGATATCGGCTCCGCAAAGATCCGCCCGGAGGAAATGCAGGGAGTCCCTCATTATCTGGTGGATGTAATGGAGCCGGATGAGGAATTTCATATTGTGAGGTTTCAGCAAATGGCAAAGAAGGCCATGGCAGAGATCTACGCAAAGGGAAGGATTCCTGTTTTGGTAGGCGGAACCGGATTTTATATCCAGGCGGTTACCAGAGATATTGATTTTACCCAGGCGGAGCAGGAGGATTCCTACCGGAAAGAACTGGAAACTCTTGCCCGGGAGAAGGGAAAGGAATATTTGCATCAGATGCTCAGGGAAACAGACCCTGTAAGCGCTGAAGAAATCCATGCCAACAATGTGAAGCGGGTGATCCGGGCGCTGGAATTTTATCACCAGAACGGGACTCCGATTTCTGTTCACAATCAGGAACAGAAGGAGCGGAAAAGCCCATATAATCTGGCATATTTTGTTTTGGATGTACCAAGAGAGCTTTTATATGAGCGGATCGACAGCCGAGTGGACGAAATGATGAAGGACGGACTTTTAGAAGAGGTGCAAAGCCTGAAGGACAGGGGCTGCCATCGGGGAATGGTTTCCATGCAGGGACTGGGATATAAGGAACTGCTTGCTTATCTGGAAGGGGAATATCCTCTTGATGAGGCAGTCCGTATTTTAAAGAGGGATACCCGGCATTTTGCCAAGCGTCAGCTTACCTGGTTCAGACGGGAGCCGGAGGTCACATGGGTCCATAAGGATGCGTTTGATTATAATGAAGAAAAAATACTGGAATATATGCTGTCCGTCTGCCGTGAAAAAGGAATCTTAAAAAGCGTATGAATGGAATGGCTGTGCAGCCGGGATTCCATTTAAAGCATCTAAAGTATTTAAAGAGAATACAGGCAGTCAGGAATATTATACAGAGGGAAAGGAACAGGGAGAAAGTCATCATGATCATGAATGAAATGTCATGAATGAAATCACCATGAAGGATATCGTTATGAATGAAATTGATATGAGGGAATTATATGAACAACTGGGAATCTCCAAAGAGGTTTATGAGTTTGGTCATCAGATAGAAGAAACCTTAAAGGAGCGTTTTGAAGAATTTGATAAAACAGCGGAGTACAATCAGATGAAGGTGCTCCTTGCCATGCAGAAGAATAAAGTAAGTGCGGAATGCTTCCAGTCCTCATCCGGTTACGGATATAACGACTATGGCCGCGACACTCTGGAAAAGGTATATGCAGATACCTTCCATACGGAGGCATGCCTGGTGCGCCCGCAGATCGCCTGCGGTACCCATGCCCTTGCCATCGCGCTTTTCGGAAACCTCCGTCCCGGGGACGAGCTGCTTTCTCCTGCGGGAAAGCCATACGATACTTTGGAGGAAGTGATCGGAATCCGTCCGTCTAAGGGATCCCTTGCGGAATACGGAATTACTTACCGGCAGGTGAATCTGCTGCCTGACGGAACCTTTGACTATGAAAACATCAGAAAGGCAGTCAATGAAAAAACCCGCCTTGTGGCCATTCAGCGCTCCAAGGGCTATCAGACCCGCCCTTCTTTTTCCGTAAAGCAGATCGGGGAACTGATCGCCTACGTAAAAAGTATTAAGCCGGATGTAATCTGTATGGTGGATAACTGCTACGGGGAATTTGTGGACACCATCGAGCCCAGCGACGTGGGGGCGGACATGATGGTCGGCTCTCTGATCAAAAATCCGGGCGGCGGTCTGGCGCCTATCGGAGGATATATTGCGGGAACAAAGGAATGCGTGGAAAACGCTTCCTACCGTATGACCTGTCCGGGCCTTGGCATGGAGGTGGGCGCAAGCCTTGGAGTAAACCAGTCCTTTTATCAGGGATTTTTCCTGGCGCCCATGGTGACAAAGGGAGCGCTTAAGGGCTCTGTATTTGCGGCGAATGTCTATGAACGTCTGGGCTTTCCGGTTATTCCGGATTCCACGGAACCACGTCAGGATATCATCCAGGCGGTAACTTTGGGAACGCCGGAGGGATTGATCGCTTTTTGTAAGGGCATTCAGGCGGCTGCCCCGGTGGACAGCTATGTGGATCCGGAGCCATGGGATATGCCGGGCTACGACAGTCAGGTGATCATGGCAGCAGGCGCTTTTGTGCAGGGTTCTTCCATCGAACTTTCCGCCGACGGCCCGGTTAAGCCGCCGTATGCGGTGTATTTTCAGGGCGGACTGACCTGGGAGCATGCCAAATTCGGCATTCTGATGTCTTTACAGAAGCTGCTGGATCAAAAGCTTGTGAAGCTGTAGGAAAAGTCAGAGAAACTATATGAAGACTTTTAAAGCTGTAGTAAGAGTCTGAGAAACTGCCGTAAAAGCTTATGAAGGATTATTGTGACAGGAATCGGGAGGTGAAGGACATGGAAAAAAAGAGAATCCTGATCGTGGGAGGCGGCGCGTCCGGCCTTATGGCGGCAATTACGGCGGCCCGGAGGGGCGCGGCCGTTACGGTCTTAGAGCATAATGAAAAACCGGGCAAAAAGCTCTGCGCCACCGGAAACGGGAAATGTAATCTTACAAATCTTGAAATGCCCCGCGACGCATACCGGGGCGCGCATCCGGAATTTGTGCGGGAGGCCCTTAGGCAGTTTTCCGTGCAGGATACGGTCCGTTTTTTTTCAGAACTTGGAATTTATGTGACAAACCGTAATGGGTACCTGTACCCCCACAGCAATCAGGCGTCTTCGGTAACGGAGGTTTTGTGCATGGAGGCGCGGAGCCTGAAGGTAAAGATCAAGACAAATGAGCATGTAAAGGCCGTATTTCCGGAAGGAGGGCTCTGGAAGGTACAGACAGAGGGCTGGACCTATGAGGGAGACGCCGTGATTCTGGCAAACGGCTCGAAGGCATCCGCAATTTCCGGCTCTGACGGAAGCGGCTATGAGCTGGCAAAAAGCCTGGGGCATAGGGTGATCAAGCCCCTTCCCGCACTGAACGCCCTGAAATGCAAAGGGAAAAGCTTTGCTGCCTGGGCGGGAGTCCGCGTGGAGGGAAAGGTAACTCTTTGCCTGGAGGATATCCCGTTAAAAAGCCAGCAGGGAGAGCTGCAGCTGACGGAGTATGGAATCTCCGGCATTCCAGTCTTTCAGCTCAGCCGTTATGCCATCCGTGCCCTGGATGAGGGCTGCCGGGTATCGCTCCTTGTGAATTTTCTGCCGGAGTTTGACGCCGGGAGCCTGCATTCCTTTTTGGAATCCAGAAGAAGGAAATGCCCTTATAAAAATGACCAGGAGCTTTTGATCGGCCTGTTTCCGGATAAATTAAATAAAGTACTGTTAAAGCAGCCGGATCTGGAGGCGGCCATCCGGGAATTTCCTCTGACAGTTACCGGCGGGATGCCATTCGCGCAGGCGCAGGTTTGCTCGGGAGGGGTAAGTACGGAAGAGGTGCGGCCGGATACCATGGAATCCCGGCTGCATAAAGGACTTTATTTTGCCGGGGAGCTGCTGGACGTGGACGGTACCTGCGGCGGTTACAACCTGCAGTGGGCCTGGTCAAGCGGCGCCGCCGCCGGAAGCCATGCGGCAGGGGAAGAGACATAGCCCGCCATTCATGAGTATGCAGCAAAGCGGAATGCGAATGCCTGCTTAACAAAAGCGAGAGATTATCAAAACAGCAGTTACAAAACAGGGATAAGGAGCAGCCATGATTCGGATTACACAGTTAAAGCTTCCCATCGAACATACAAGGGAAGAGCTTACGGAAAAGATCGCAAAGACACTCCGGTGCGGAAAGCTTCCGTTTACTTATGAGATCAGAAAGCAGTCGCTGGATGCGCGGCATAAGAATGAAAAGAAATTTGTCTATACCGTTGATGTGACCGTGGCGGACGAGAAGAAGATTTCACGAAAAGTTTACAATAACAATATTATGTTAACTAAAGAAAAACCGTACTGTTTTCCAGCGCCGGGAGAAGAATGCCTGAAGTATCCTCCGGTGGTCGTCGGCAGCGGGCCGGCGGGGCTTTTCTGCGCCTGGTATCTGGCAAAGGCAGGGTACTGTCCCCTTGTTCTGGAACGGGGAGAAGAAGCGGATAAGCGTAAGGAAACCGTAGACCGTTTCTGGCACGACGGGATTCTTGACCCTGATTCCAACGTGCAGTTCGGGGAGGGCGGAGCAGGAACCTTTTCCGACGGAAAGCTGAACACCCTGGTCAAGGATCCCTTTGGGCGGGGGCAGGAGGTTTTGAGACGTTTTGTAGAGGCGGGAGCACAGGAGGAAATCCTGTACCAGCAAAAGCCTCACCTTGGCACGGATGTATTGATCGGGATCGTTCAGACTATGCGCCGCCAGATCGAAGAGATGGGAGGAAGCTTCCGTTTCCGGAGCAAGGTAACGGATCTGCATATGGAAAACGGCGAGTTGAAGTCTGTTGAGATCAACGGCGAAGAGCGGATACCGGCACAGGTCTGCGTTCTTGCGGTGGGGCACAGCGCCCGGGATACCTTTGCCATGCTCCATAAACGGGGCCTTTTTATGGAACCGAAATCCTTTGCCGTGGGAGTACGGATAGAGCATCCCCAGAAGCTGATAAATATGGATCTATACGGGGAAGAGGAAAATGATATCCTGGGAGCCGCAAGCTACAAGCTTACCCATACCTGCCAGAACGGGCGGGGAGTTTATTCCTTCTGTATGTGTCCCGGAGGCTATGTGGTCAATGCTTCCTCAGAGCCGGAAAGCCTTGCGGTAAACGGCATGAGCTATCAGGCAAGGGACAGCCAGAACGCAAACAGCGCTCTGATCGTAACGGTGACCCCGCAGGATTTTCCCACAGAAGGGGCCCTTGGAGGAATCGATTTCCAGAGAAATCTGGAACGTGCGGCATGGAGGCTGGGAAACGGACGGATTCCGGTACAGCTTTTCGGAGATTATAAAAAGCATATCCCGAGTACAAAGCTTGGGGAGATCGCGCCATGTATGAAGGGCGGCTATACTCTTGCCGACGTCCGCTCCATTCTTCCAAAGGAAATCGGCGATTCTATTGAAGAGGGCGTCCTTGCCTTCGGAAGGAAGCTGGATGGATTTGACAGGGAGGACGCCCTGTTAAGCGGCGTGGAAAGCAGAACCTCTTCTCCCGTGCGCATCACAAGAGATAAAGAACTTCTCTCTAATATCCGGGGAATTTATCCCTGCGGAGAGGGAGCGGGCTATGCAGGAGGAATCACCTCCGCGGCCATGGACGGAATAAAAGTAGCGGAAGCCATCGGCAGGACCTATTCTCTATAAAAGAATTTACACACCTGCGGAGTGAACGGCAACCGGTAACTTATTAAAAAAATAGAAATTTTTAGGAGGGAGTGTACATCTCCCTTTTTTTATGCTAAAATAAAAACGCTTATTTCCTGAGTTCATTTAGAGAGCGGCAGGTATAAGAGATGAATGAAACGATTAAGGAACTGCCGGAATCCGAACGGCCCTATGAAAAATGCATCCGCGAGGGAGCGGGAGCTTTAAGCGACGGCGAGCTTCTGGCGGTTATTCTGCGCAGCGGGACAAGAGGAAGCAATTCCGTGGCGCTGGCAAATGAGATTTTAAATTATATGAAAGCATCTTCCTATCCGGGACTTCCGGGGCTTCTTCACAGTTCTGTAAAGGATCTGATGAAGATCCACGGGATCGGGGAGGTTAAGGCAATCCAATTGAAGTGTATCGGGGAGTTGTCCAAGAGGATTGCCGCGGCGTCTGCAAGGCCGCAGCTATGCTTTGAGAACCCGGCTACTATTGCGCAGTATTATATGGAACAGCTCCGCCATGAAGAACAGGAGCTGATGGTCTGCATGATGCTGGACGGAAGGAACCACCTTCTGGGAGAGCAGGTGATCACCAGGGGAACGGCAAACGCCACGCTGATCACTCCCAGGGAGGTATATATGGAGGCTTTGCGGCATCACGCGCTGAACCTGATCCTGGTTCATAACCACCCGGGAGGGGATCCCACTCCAAGCGGGGCGGACACGGATGTGACAATGCGGATGTACAGGGCGGGGGAATTGCTGGGAATCCAGCTTTTGGACCATGTGATCATTGGGGATCACAGGTATGTCAGCTTCCGGGAACAGGGGTTTTTTAAGCAGTTTGCAGTTTGAAGGGGCAATTTTTATGCTGTTAAAGAAAACATACGGAATAGACCTGGGGAGCAGCAGTATCAAGGTCTATTCGTTTTTCAGAAACAAAAGTTATATTGAGAAGAACATGATCGCGTCCAGGGGACGCAGGATTATCGCCGTGGGCAATGAAGCGTATGAAATGTTTGAAAAAGCACCAGCCGACATTTCCGTAAATTCGCCGATGGCTTTTGGTATGATAGGCAATCTGGAGCTTCAGGAGATTACCTTATACTGTATGATGAAAAAAATCGACCATATCTTTGGAGTAGGTTCAGATATTTACTTTGCCGTGCCTCTGGATATGACAGCCATGGAGAAACGGGCCTATTATCATGTGGCAAACGGCAACTGGCTGCGCAAGAATAAAGTATTCATGGTAGAAGCCCCTATTGCGGACGCGCTTGCCATGGGAGTGGATCCTGAGAACAGGGAGGGCAGCATGGTGGCAAATATCGGCGCCCAGAGTACGGAGTTTTCCGTTATCACCGACGGCAGGGTCATTATCAGCAGGAAGATCCCCATCGGGGGCAGGCAGATGAATGAGGCTATCTGCAGCGAGGTGCGCAAGCGCTATAATCTTCAGATCGGTACCAGGACAGGCAAGCGCTTAAAGCTTGTTATGGGACGTCTCAGCGACCAGCGCAAGGACGCCCGTAAGGTTGTGGGGATCGACAGCGTTTCCGGCCTGCCAAGGGAAGAGGTCGTCTCTTCCTATGTGGTAAATGCCGGGATCATGAACTGCGTGAACGAGATCGCCGCGGAAATGAAAACCTTTCTGGAGCGTATTCCGCCGCAGATATCCTACCATATAGCCAAGCAGGGCATCTATCTGACAGGGGGGAGCACAAGGCTTCCGTACATAGACAATTATCTGGCAAGCTATACAGGATTTGCCTTTAATTTATCGGAATTATACGAAACATCCGCAGTCTGCGGCCTTGAGAAGATCATCAGGGACAAGGATTTAAAGAAATGGGCACAGCCCATCAAGCAAAGAAAATTATGACGTTTTAGGAGTGCGGTTCATGAAAAACCTGAAAAAGAAAATTCATTTTCGTTTCAAATTAAAAAGCAAGCATCTGCTGGCCGTCATGACCCTCTTCTGCATCAGCGCCATTGCGGCAACCTTTGCAGCAGGGGTCGGCTCAGCGCCTTTACAGGACGCCGCGGGCATACTTATCGTTCCCTTTGAAAAGAGCATCAGCCAGATCGGTTTGTGGCTTAACGGGCTCCGTGAGACGTTCCGTGATAAACAGGCGCTGATCGCCGAAAATGAAGAGCTGAAGGCAGAGATCGACAGCCTGACTACGGAGAATAATGAGCTCCTTCTTGATCAGGGAGAGCTTGTGAGGCTGCAGCAGCTTTACGACCTGGATGAAGAATATTCCGATTATCCTAAGGTTGCGGCAAGGATTATTTCCAAGGACCCGGGCAACTGGTATGATACCTTTATGATCAATAAGGGTACCAACGACGGAATACGCGTGGACAATAATGTGATCGCAGGAAAGGGGCTGGTGGGCATCGTCACAGAGGCAGGCCCTTCCTGGGCAACAGTGCGGGCCATCATCGACGACAGCAGCAGTGTAAGCGCCATGACGGTGAGCACCTCGGATAACTGTGTGGTGGAAGGTGATCTGGAGCTGATCGACGAGGGAAAGCTCCGCTTTAACCAGCTTTATGACCAGGAAGACAAGGTGACTGTGGGAGAACGGATCGTGACATCTAATATCAGCGAGAAATATGTGGAGGGACTGTTTATCGGCTATGTCAGCGAGGTGGAGATGGACAGCAACAACCTGACAAAAACAGGAACCATCGTGACTCCGGTGGATTTCCTTCATTTAAAGGACGTCTTTGTGATCACAGTCAATAAGCAGGATGTGGTTACACAGGGGACGGATACTCAGGAGCAGGAGGAGAATGCCGATGAAGAGTAAGGTAGTTCTGGGTCTGACCATTGTGGTAAGCTTCCTTTTGCAGTGTACGGTTCTTCATGTGATCTCCATTGGTTCTATCACACCGAATCTCCTGCTGATCCTCTGTGTTTCCATGGGGCTGATGCGGGGACGCAAAAGCGGAATGTGGACCGGCTTTTTTACAGGGCTTCTGATCGATTTGTTCTATGGCTCCCTTTTTGGGTTTTATGCGCTGATCTATATGTATGTGGGATATTTCAGCGGATATGCGTGCAGGGTTTACTATGACGACGACATCAAGGTTCCGGTTCTTCTGGTGGGAATTACTGATGTGGCATATAATCTTGCGGTTTACGGGCTGCAATTTCTCCTTCGGGGAAGATTGAGCCTTGGAACCTATCTGTACAGGATCATTCTTCCGGAAATGTTTTATACGGTACTGCTGACTCTGGTAGTGTACAGAATTTTTTACTATATCAACTATCATTTTATGAGCGCTGCAAGGAAAGAAAGTGAATCTATTTGGGTACTAAAATAAAAAAAATTATAAAAAAAATACGTTTGAAGAGAACCACTGTTCTGGCATTGGTTTTTGTTTTTATGTCTGTGGTTCTGGTACGGCAGCTCTTTGACCTGCAGATCATTCAGGGGGAGGATTACATCCAGAAGTTCGAGACAAGAACCACCAAACAGCGTGTCCTGAAAAGCACCAGAGGGAATATATACGACCGCAACGGAGAGACCATTGCCTCCAACGTACTGTCATATTCCCTGACATTTGAGGATAACGGAACTTATACAAGCACCAGGGAAAAGAACCTGACCCTGAACGGCGTGGCCTATCAGGTACTTCAGATCCTGGAAGCAAATGGAGACAGCCTGTCCCATAGCTTCCATATTTATGTGGACGAAAACGGGGAATATGCCTTTGACGTGGACGAGGGCTTTACCCTGAACCGTTTCCGCGCGGATATTTACGGATATCCCCTGATCGACGATATGGAAGAGGAAGAGAGGAATGCCACGGCGTCTCAGATGGTGGAGCATCTCAGCGGCAGCGACGGTTTTTCCATTGTATTGTACGGGGAGAATGCCTATACGGCGGAGGAACTGACTTCTCATCATCTGCCCCTGGAGCTGACTAAGCAGGAAATCCTGGATATTGCCATTATCCGCTATGAACTGAATACAAACAGCTTTAAGAAATATATGCCCGTGACCATCGCTACCAATGTCAGCGAAAAGAGCGTGGCTTCTATTGTGGAGAACCAGAGCACCCTGCAGGGCATCGACGTGCTGGAGGATTCTATCCGGGTGTACGTGGACGACGAAAGCATGGGGCCGATTCTGGGCTATACAGGAAAGGCATCCTCCGAGGAACTGGAAGAACTGCGCAAAAAGAACCCGGATTATTCCAATGACGCGATCATCGGTAAGGCGGGCATCGAGCAGTACATGGAGCTGACGCTTCAGGGAACCGACGGGGAAGAAACCGTTTCCGTAGATAATCTGGGTAAGGTTCTGAGCATCGATGAGGATACCAGGGTATCCCCTGTCGCCGGGAATGATGTTTATATTACCATCGATAAGGACTGGCAGAGCGGGATCTATCAGATCCTGAAGCAGAGAGTCGCAGGCATTTTGCTGGCAAATGTGACTGCCACCAAGGAATTTGACTATGATTCGGTAAACGACGCCAACCAGGTGCAGATCCCGATCTATGATGTTTATAATGCCCTGGTGGAAAACAGCGTGATCGATATTAATAAATTTGATGATGAGGACGCCTCGGATACAGAAAAAAATTTATATGCCAAGTTTCAACAAAAGCAGCAGGAAGTTTTTGATACAATAACCAGTAAGCTGACAAGTGACGATCCGCCTGCCTATAAGGATGAGGATAAGCAGGTACAGGAGTATTTATCTTATATCTGCAATGATCTGCTCAGAGATACCCTTGGAGTTATCTCCAAGGATGCGATAGATACCTCTGACGCCACCTATCAGGCGTGGACCAAGGATGAGAGCATTAGTCTGAAGGAATATCTGAACTATGCGGCAAGCCAGAACTGGATCGACATTTCCAAGATCTCTCCGGAGGGGGAATATCTGGATTCCGCGGAAGTATACAGCGCTCTGACGTCATATATTACCGACTATCTGAAAACAGATACCAGTTTTTCCAAGATCCTGTATAAGTATATGCTCCAGGAGGACAGGATTTCCGGCCAGGAGCTGTGCCTGGTCCTTTATGAGCAGGGAATATTATCCAAGGATGACGGACAGTATGAAGGGCTGGCTTCCGGCTCTATCGGCGCCTATGATTTTATGATAAATAAAATCTATACGCTGGAAATCGAACCGGCTCAGTTAGCTCTGATGCCCTGTTCCGCATCGGCGGTCGTCGTGGATATCCACACAGGGGAGACGCTTGCCTGCGTGTCCTATCCGGGCTACGATAACAACCGTCTGACTAACGATATGGATACGGAATACTATGCGAAGCTTGCCATGGATCTGTCCAGCCCGTTCTTTAATAAGGCCACCCAGCAGGAGACGGCTCCTGGTTCTACCTTTAAGCCCTTATCCACGATCATTGGTATGACGGAAGGGATCATAGATGAAGGTACTTATATAGAATGTACAGGTTCCTTTGATTATGTTACGCCGGCGATCTCCTGCTGGAACAAATACGGGCACGGCTCCCTGGACGTCCGGACGGCTATTGAAGAATCCTGTAACTATTTCTTCAATATGATAGGTTTCCAGCTTGGCAAGAACAGCGAAAATGAATTTTCAGAATCCCAGAGCCTTTCCAAGCTGCAGCAGTATGCTTCTATGATCGGGCTTGATAAGAAAACGGGGATCGAAATCTCGGAGGCCTCTCCGCAGGTTTCCGATTATGGAGCTGTTCCGTCTTATATGGGACAGGGCACCAACCTCTATACCACCAGCCAGCTTGCCAGATATGCGGCAACTCTGGCAAATTCCGGAACGGTATATGAACTGACCCTTTTAGATAAGGTGACGGATTCCAAAGGAGAGATTATTGAGGAATATGAGCCTGAAATAGAAAATGAGATGACAGAGGTTCCGGATAATGTCTGGGAAGTGATCCATGACGGTATGTACCGGGTAGTGCAGACTCATGCCCAGTTTAACGGTCTGGGCATGGAGGTTGCAGGAAAGACCGGAACAGCCCAGATCGATAAGCAGCACCCGGACCATGGTTTATTTATCGGCTATGCCCCGGCTTCAGAGCCGCAGTACGCCATTGCAGTACGTATTGCCAACGGGTATGGTTCCGGTAATGCCTGCCTTGCAGCTAATGATATTTTGAAATACATTTTTGAATTAGCAGATGAAGATACCATTCTGACAGGCGTTGCTGCCAGCGATGTCAGCAATACCTCCAATGACTAAACACACGCAGAGAATACCAGAAGCATGGAACATATCTTTTTAGGAGGAAATGAAAACATGAGTGAAGTCATTGTCATTACATCCGGTAAGGGCGGCGTGGGAAAAACCACGACCGTAGCCAATATTGGTACCGGGCTGGCTATGATGGGGAAAAAAGTAGTTGTGGTGGACACTGATATCGGCCTTCGGAATCTGGATGTGGTACTGGGCCTGGAGAACCGGATCGTCTATAATCTGGTGGATGTGGTCAACGGAAGTTGCCGTCTGCGGCAGGCCCTGATCAAGGACAGGCGTCACCCGGAGCTGTTTTTGCTGCCGTCCGCCCAGACAAAGGATAAATCCGCTGTTTCCCCGGAGCAGATGATCAAGCTTACGGAGGAACTCCGGGAAGAATTTGATTACGTCCTTCTGGACTGCCCCGCAGGTATTGAGCAGGGCTTCCGCAACGCCATTGCCGGGGCGGATAAGGCTCTTGTGGTAACCACCCCCGAGGTTTCTGCCATCCGCGACGCCGACCGTATCATCGGGTTATTGGAGGCAAATGAAATCAGGGATATCCACCTGATCATCAACCGCCTCCGACCTGATATGATCGCCAGAGGGGATATGATGTCAGTGGACGACGTCATCGAGATCCTTGCAGTGGATCTGATCGGCACGATCCTGGATGACGAGCAGATCGTTGTGGCTACCAATCAGGGGGAGCCTCTTTCCGGGAAAAATTCCAGGGCGGAGGAAGAATACCGAAATATCTGCAGACGTCTGCTCGGAGAAGAGGTTCCTTTCCTCAGCATCCGTCAGAGAAAGGGTGTTTTGGGAAAACTGGGCAGTATTTTTAAGAAATAGCATAACCGTATGAACAATAGAACAAGGAGGGTATAGAATGAAAGCCAAAGCCTTTTTGCAAGGCAAACGCCGTTCCGCAGGATATGCCAGAGAGCGTATGAAGCTTCTTCTGATCGCAGAACGAATTGACTGCTCTCCGCAAATGATGAAAATGATGAAAAATGACCTGATACATACAGTGAAAAAATATGTCAGTATCGAGGAGGATCAGGTAGTCATCCAGATTTCCCAGGAGCCTCCTGTGCTGAATGCCAAAATACCTGTACGCAGGAAAAAGGATAGAGAGAATTAATGATTAAACAATATAAGCTGCGTTTTTACAATTTCAGACTGGTAGTGCTTCTTGTGGCGCTGAGTATTTTCGGAGTCCAGCTTGTGGGGATAGCAGATTCTTCTCTGCGTTCCAAGCAGTTGATGGGAATGTTAATGGGACTGGCCATTATGCTGTTCCTTTCGCTGCTTGACTATTCATGGATCCTGAATTTCCAGTGGATCATGTATTTTTTCAATATCGCAATGCTTCTGGTAGTTCGTCTGTTCGGAGACAGCGCCAACGGAGCCGCCCGCTGGATCGACCTTGGCTTTCTCCGGTTCCAGCCGACAGAGCTCTCCAAGATCATCATCATTATCTTTTTCGCCAAGTTTTTTATGGATCATGAAGAAGATATCAATACGATCAGGACGCTTGCGCAGGCGGCTCTGCTTCTGATCGTTCCTTTGCTGCTGATCTATAATCAGCCGGATATGAAAAATACTATCACAGTTGCAGTCATGTTCTGTGTGCTTATTTATATTGCAGGGCTCAGCTATAAGATCATCGGCGGCGCGATCCTGATCGCCATACCGCTTCTGATCATTTTCCTGAGTATTGTAGTTCAGCCGGACCAGAAGCTGATCAAGGATTATCAGCGCGACCGTATCATGTCTTTTCTGTATCCTGAAAATGAAGAATACACGGACGATATCGAACAGCAGAATAACTCCATGACTGCGATCGCATCGGGAGAATTGCTGGGTAAGCGTCTGGATAAGGAAAACGCGGCCGCTTCCGTAAACGACGGAAACTTTGTGGCAGAAAACCAGACGGACTTTATCTTCGCCGTACTGGGAGAAGAGTACGGGTTTATTGGGTGCTGCACAGTCATTGTGATGCTTTTGCTGATCTCACTGGAATGTATCCGGATGAGTATGCGGGCCAAGGACATGGCGGGCAGGATCATCTGCTGCGGGGTAGGAACCATTGTGGCGCTGCAGAGTTTTATCAATATCTGTGTAGCCACGGGAATTGCGCCGAATACGGGAACTCCCCTTCCTTTTGTCAGCTACGGTCTGACCTCTCTTATAAGCCTTTATATTGGTATGGGAGTGGTATTGAATGTGGGGCTGCAGAGCAGCGCTTATAATAAAGAACTGAAGAAAAAGAATATATATCAGAAAGAGGAATACTTATGAATCAGACTTCCCGAAAGAACAGGTCGGCCAGACCGTCACATACAGGACAGCGCGCCGTTCAGCCGCGGTCAGCGTCTCCTTCAGAGCGCCGTGCAGAGCACAGGAGGACGCAGAAGAATGACGGCGGCCGAAGAACGTCTGCCCGTATGAAAAAGAGAATGCGCCGGAGAAAAATCCGCAATGCCATTCTGATCCTGCTGGTTGTGATTCTTTTGGCAGGAGGCGCCGGATTCGCTTTTTATCAGTTCCGGGGAGGCTTTTTCAGTGATACCGTTCAGCCATACAGTACAGAGGCGGAATTTGTCAATCCCCTTGTGTCAGGAGCGGAGCAGCGGTCAGAGGCGTTCGCCGCTGATCTGTGCGTGGTGGAAGACGATGTTTCCCTGGAGTCTGTATCTCTGGAAAGCGGCCAGAAGGGTCTGCTTCTGGATCTGAGCGATCAGAGCGTCCTGTATGCCAACGGCGCTTTTGACAGGGTATATCCCGCAAGTATCACAAAGATCATGACCGCGTTGATTGCCCTGAAATATGGAAATATGGAGGATACCGTTACCATTTCCCAGGAAAATATCACTCTGGAGGAAGGTTCCCAGGTGTGCGGCTTCTGGGAAGGAGACCAGGTGACCATGGATCAGCTCCTTCACTGCCTTTTGGTTTATTCCGGAAATGACGCGGCGTCCGCTATCGCGGAGCACGTGGCAGGTTCCACTTCCGCGTTTGTGGATATGATGAACAGCTATGCGGCGCAGTTGGGATGTACGGGGACGCATTTCACCAATCCCCATGGCCTGCAGGACGAAAATCATTATACCACGCCGTACGATATCTATCTGATGCTTAAGGAAGCGCTGAATTATAAGGAATTTACAGAAATCACACAGATGTCGTCCTATACGGTAACGTATTCCAGGGCAGACGGGACGGAGGTTGCGACAACCCTGGAGGCCACCGATCATTACCTTACCGGTGAAGCTACTCCACCTAAGAATGTGACGGTTCTCGGCGGCAAAACAGGTACTACGGACCTTGCAGGAAACTGCTTGGCCCTGTTAAGCCAGAATGCTTACGGACAGCCGTACATTTCTATTGTAATGGGCGCGTCCAGTAAGGAACTTTTATATCAGCAGATGAACTCTCTTCTTGAGCATATCAACGGAGCATAAAAATAGGTGCTGCCGTACCAATGATTTCATAATCAACGGTGCGGCAGTATTTTTTTACTGAAAGAATTTAGTTTTGATGCAATAAAATGGCATTTTCATGTATTATATAAGTGAAAGGAGGAAACTGTTTCAGTTGTCATATAGTAATTAAGGTGATAAAAATAAAATATTTTCCTGATTTTAGTTTACAAACTTGTGAAAGATGCGTACTTACTATATAGAATTTGCAAATTCCAAATAACTTTTGGAGGGAGGAATCTATATGGGGAGAGGTTAATCTGAAGGAAAAGAACGAAATCACAATGAATAAACGAAAATGGAGGAAAATATTATGGCAACAAAAAATTGTACAACAGAGAAGCTTGCAGTTATTCCGGATAAGAGTGGAGCGGCAAAGGTAACAGGAATGGTAATGATTGGAAATATTACCTACTGTGTCAAGAATAATGCATCAGGTACAAGTTATTTATACAAATACGATGACTGCGAAGTAGCGGATTATACAACAGAAACAATCAGTAACTGTACCAGCTATGGACTTGCCTTCAGCCCCAGCACAAAAAAAGTTTACATTGCGGCACAGGGAAAGAAGATACTGAGCAAGGGAGTAGATGCAGCCACCCCTTCGACTATCACAGTAAATGAGTCAGAAGTAAAAGCACTTACATACTATGGGGATAATAAATTTATTCTTATGGCGAATGGTTTGAGTTCAGGGAAGTACCTTTGCTTTATGACAGGAACCTTTTCCGGAGGCCTGTTCCATAAGCAGAATACATTTTATGTATATAATACCGGATACAGCACAGTTAAGGATATCTACTATAATGGTACCAACGGCCTGTTTATTGTTACAAATAATACAGATAATCTTAAAAATAAGGTTCTGCGTGTATCGATGGAAACTCCTTATGGCAGCGGGACATATAATGGAAGCAGTATCTATGCGGTTGACGATATCCTTAATATTGATTTCAGCTCCGCCGTTTATAGCCAGTGTGTAGTGGAATCTATGGCGCTGGATAAATACGGACGGATCGTGCTTGTTTGTAATGCAGTTAATTTGAGCGGTAGTGCGGGGGATGCTTTTTTCCGTGTTACAAACCAGACTTATGACAAAAAGCATTATACAGAATTCAGATGTACTATGGAAACTGGTATAACCGTACCAAATGCCAAGCCGGGAAGTCTGACTGCAAAGGTGACAAATCTTTCAGGCATGGCTATGAATGGGAATACGGCATATTTTGTAAAGAATAGTTCGGCGATTAATAAAAGCGCATTATATATTTATACGAATTATAAGGATCAAGATAGCGGTACATCCTATGAATTATCGGGCGATGGTATTTCCTATGGAATGCTCTTCTACAACAATTATGTATTTATTGCTTACAGTAATCAGATCCGGCAGTTTTATACAAGAAATACTGGCACAAATCAGATTGGTTCTCTCAGAAGAACTTATCCATTGAGCGGATATACCATTCAGGCCTTGACGCTGTTTGAAGACGGGCTGTTCCTGGCGCTCGATACGAAATCAGCAGCAGACCCGACAAGATTACATTTCAGAATCCTGAATTGCAAGGTTGGGACTACTGCAAGCGAGGTTGGTGATTTTTATGTAGATTGTGATGAAGACTGCCGTCTGCAGGATATTCATTATAATAAAAACCACGGGCTGTTTATCGCTACCAATGATCTGGACTACTCAACCTGTAAGAACCGAATTTTGCGTGTGGACCTTACCTATTTAAATAAAATGCGTCTTAACGGGGAAGCGATTGATGGAGTAGAAGTGCCGGTAGCAAGCAGATGGAATGTGAATTTTTCTACCACTATTTACTCTCAATGTAATATTGAGTCTCTCTTTATTTCAGACAGCGGGGAACTTCTTACATGCTGTAACGTAGGAAAACAGGAGGGACAGACTTCTGGTTTGGCAACAGATGGAGTTATGAAAGTTACAAATTTCAGCTTCCGTACGGATGGTAGGGGCATTCTGGTAAATGTTGCAAAGCTTTTGGATATTCCCAATTATGGCAGCGCGAAAGTCCCCGGTGCATTGGCGATTAACGGCAGAAAGGCGTATTGTTACATTACTAACACGAGTACAAATAAAGAAACTTATTTGGTATATACAGATGACTACCGGACAGGAGCGTTTGAACCTGTGAAAATAAAACTGACAAACAAAGGCCATTGCAATGGAGCTGCATATTATAAAAACACTCTGTATTCTTGTGATTATATTAGGTCTGATAAATATGATGTTGGTATTTTTGAATTAGACAATCCATATTCGGATATTAATAATAAAATGGAGGAAGTAAGTACAGAGAAAGACGCTTTATATGGTGCAATCACTTACTATAAAGATGGAAAATTTTTATTGGTAAATTATAATGCTCCTTCCACATATGGTATTAATATACGGATTGATATGGGATCCTTTAGTAAGGATGGGTCAGGAATTCATAGTTACCAATGTGAAAACTCTAATTATTTAACTATTGATAATACGCTTATTGATGAGACGTATGATGCAGGAGTGCTCCAAGATGTGCATTATGAACCAGGAATAGGTCTGTTTATTGGTGGCTATGTTTCAAAACCGGCTCCTACTTCAGCCAATCCTGATAAACGGGAGCCTCTGCATTATATGATGAGGGTTGATATTGATGATTATTTAAATAACGATATCAGCCAGTATATGACACCAACAGAAATTTATTTATTGCGATATGATAATGGAGATTTTGAAACAGAATCTCCGGTAATATCTGAATATGGAGAATTGCTTGTGGCTGGAAACAAAGCGGCTGATGTGCTTGCAAGAACAACGCAGACTATTTTTACACATGAGATGTAATTGACTTTTTCGGAAAAGATTAACTGGAAGAAAGAAACTGTATCTCCGTCAGGGGCTGTTTACAGCCCTTGACGGGAAAGGTGTATATTTGCCATTCTTCTGGATAGCTGAAGGTTCTTGTACATTTACTGAAATGGTTATTGAAGAATAAAAGAGAAAGAGAGGAATGAAAAAGATGAAAAACAAATTAAAAGCAATTTCAATATCAAGTATAATATTTCTTTGTTTATTCAGTATACCAATCTATGGGGCAGAAGAATTTACGGTACCAGAGGACGTACAAGGAAATGAGACAGATGTATTTTCCAGTGGAGATAATGGATCAGGAGATTATATATTAGAAGAAGGGCATACACAAGTGTTTACTGCGGAAACTGAAGCTGCAGGAACTGATGAGAACATTATAATATACAATGGAATTGTTTATGAAGAAGATGAGTATGAGGATGGTTTGACCGTTATCGGATATACAGAGGAATTGAGAGGAGTTTCTAAAATATCCATACCTGTATTGGTTGGAGAAAAAGTTGTAAGCGGAATGCGAAAAGAATGCTTCTATGGTCTGGAAAATGTAGAAGCTATTGAGGTTCCTGGAAGTGTAACACGTTTTACGTCGGGAATCTTCGATAGCTGGGAGGGAATAACGTTGTTCTGTTCTGAACGGTCGTCTGCATATTTTAGTGCGGTGAGAAACGGGATAACATATGACATAAGCGCTTTTCCGCCATCTTATGTTATTGATGAATCCGAGAATGGTATAGCCTATGTTTTAAATTGGGAAACCATGACGTATACAGCAGCATCGCTGGAATTGCGGAATCTTTCAGAACCGAAAACGGTAGTGTACAAAGATGAAATAGCCGGATATCCTGTTACGTCTATAGATACAGGAAAATTTTTTGGAGTTTACTATGAGGATCAAGTTTTTCGATTTGATGATGTGAAAGGAATTTTCATTCCGGATGGTATTCAGGAATTAGCACAGGGTGAAATTTCCCCTAAGCTTTGTTATGACTTTGAGGTAGGTGATGATATAATCGAGTGGGGATATGTAAATCTTACCAGTGTGGTTTTTGAGGAAGGAGAAACCCCCATTAAATTACATAAATATACATTTTCTAACTGCACTTCTCTGAAAGAAGTAAAGCTTTCTTCCCGAGTCCGTGAACTGCCTCCGTATATGTTTGTGGAATGTCCGGCATTAACGGAACTGGAACTTCCGGAAGGTATGACAAAGATCGGAGAGGGTGCCCTCCAGGGCGCCTCTAACCTGAAAAGCCTCTATATCCCATCTTCAGTGACAGAGATTGCGGATGATGCGATGACTGGCCTTACAAAGCTGACAGTATACGGAAAGAAAAATTCCTACGCAGAATACTATTGTAAAACCCATGAGATTCCCTTTAAGGCAGAGGGGAGTATCGAGCAGGAGAAGCCTTATATAGTTTCCACTAAGGGAGAACTTAAGAAGCGTTGGTTATACTTTACCGTAGACCTCCTCCGTGAGATGGACGGGGCGGAAGGGTACGAATATCAGACACTTCTGAAAGACGGGAAGACCGTCTATCGTACCAAAAAAGCAGCCACTGCTTCCTGCGTCCTTGCCAAGGCTCCTAATGATATTTATGTCCGGGTGCGATCCTGGAAAACAGAGGACGGGAAGAAAGTTTACAGCGAATGGTCGGATCCCGCTCATCTGTACCTGGAGGTGAAAGCCGGAGATATGGTTCTTAAGAAAGCGGCAGCCAGCGGACGAAAGGTGTCGCTGACTTTTGCGGCAAACGCTAATTTCTTTAAGGAAAGCGATGGATTTGACTGCCGTCTGCAAAAGACTGTCTCCAGTGGAACCAGCTATGTTAAGAGAAATCAGAAATACCGCAACCTAACCTTTACAAACGTAAAACCCGGAACCTATATAGCTAAGGCAAGGGCTTATAAGCTGGTAAACGGGAAAAAAGTTTATGGCAACCTGTCTAATACGATTCGGGTAGTAGTGAAATAAAACTTTCTGTTTATTCATGACAGATGAATCAGAAATGTGATCTATCAAATTTAACAAACATTGTCTGTTGAATTTGATAGCTCTGATAAAATAGGTGCTGCCGTACCAATGATTTCATAATCAGCGGTACGGCAGTATTTTTTATCTAAAAGTCCGTATTCAGCAGTACGCTTTTAATGGATTCTCTTAATATGGCAGTCAGGTATTCCGTGGTTTTCCGGCGGTCCTGGGTATCGTGGTTTTTTACCCAGTCAAGGAAAATTTCTGCCACGGCATTCGTATAGAATTTTGTCATAAAGATGCGGAAATCATCGGAAAGGGTATGGCCGCTCTGAGTTTCGGCGAGTTTGATAACAGACAAGGTGACGTCATAAAAATCCGCATAAAAAAAGCGTTTCATTCCTTCCTGGCCGATGGAATCATAGGCGCAGCTGATAATATGGTCGTTTTTCTCCACATAATCCATGACGAAGGTTATGGCCTCTTCATAGTCTACCAGCAGATCGAAGTTTTTTACCACATCGATGGCTTCTTCTTCAAACATCCATTTTAATAAATCATAGATATCTTCAAAATGATAATAAAAGGTTTTCCGGTTTATGTTGCAGTCGTTAATAAGCTCGCTGACTGTGATCTTTGAAAAGGGTTTCTTCTTCATGAAGTTTTTCAGCGACTGTGCAAGGGCCTTTTTAGTGTTGTATGATATCTCTGCCTGTTTCATATTCGTTTACCTCCCTTGAGGGGTATTATATACAAAAATGTCCGGTATCCGCAATAGAAAAAACGGATTTTTCCCCACAAATTTATGATTTTGTCCGGTTTTACACATGGACGGGGTATTTGACCGTTTCCTGAAATGAAAATTACAGGTATAGTAGTATCGGAAAAAGGAGGTATGCCAGATGTCACAGTATGTATATAAGATCATCATGTATGTTCCCATCGGGGAGCGCAAGGGGATGATGGTGGTCAATACGGTCGGAGACAGGATTGAAGGCAGAATGGATATTTTAGGGCATTCGGAACCCTTCAGCGGCATTATTGATGAAGAAGGAAACTGCTGCATCAAAGGCCAGCTGAATACCCTGATGAAAAAAATCACATTTATTGCACAGGGGATTATCCTTGAAGACCGGTTACATTTGCTGATACACCGAAAGAAGGATGTATTTGAGATCTTCGGCGATGCCTGCCACGACGACGGAAAGGAGCAGTAATATGTATAAATTTTATATGCGTGTGGTAAAGCACCGCAGGAAAATCATGGTTTTCTTTGTGGCTGCCGCGATCATTTGCATGTTTTTATCGAATTTTGTTGAAGTTAATTATGATATGAATGATTACCTTCCACAGGATTCTGCATCGACGGTCGCATTGGATGTGATGGAAACGGAGTTTGACGGGGGGATTCCCAATGCGCGTGTTATGATCAGCGACATGACGATTCCCAAGGCTCTGGAATATAAGGAAAAGCTGAAGGAGATAGACGGCGTGCAGGAGGTTACCTGGCTGGATGACGTCCTGGATATTTCCGTACCATTGGAAACACAGGATTCGGACACAGTGGAAACCTATTATAAGGACGGCACCGCATTATTTACCGTAACTATAGAAGAGCATAAGCGTGTGGAGGCTGTGGAGGATATCCGGGCGCTGATCGGGGATGAAAACGCCATGACGGGAAGCGCGGTATCTACGGCGACGGCAACCACAAACACAGTATCCGAGATCAGAAAAATCGCTTCATTTGCAGTGGCTTTTGTGATTTTGGTGCTGATGCTTACCACGAATTCCTGGATGGAACCATTGGTCGTGCTCATTGGATTGGGGATCGCGATACTTATCAACAGCGGTACGAATCTGATCTTTGGAGAGATTTCTTTTGTGACGAATGCTGCTGGAAGTATCCTGCAATTGGCGGTTTCACTGGATTATTCGGTATTCCTGATCCACAGATTTGAAGAATGCCGCCAAGAGTATCCGGATGAAAAGGAAGCCATGGTGCAGGCTTTGTGCAAATCTACGGGTTCCATCCTGTCCAGCGGGCTGACGACGGTTATCGGATTTCTGGCGCTGTGCCTGATGCAGTTTTTGCTTGGGCCGGATTTGGGGCTGGTTCTGGCAAAGGGTGTAGCGCTTAGCCTGATTACGGTGTTTATTTTTATGCCGGCGCTGATCCTTATGACCTATCGATGGCTTGACAAAACGCGCCACAAACCGCTCCTTCCGGATTTTCACAAATTCGGACGTGTAGTGTGTAAGCTGATGTTTATCTTTGTATGTATTTTTGCAGTGGCGATCGTACCGGCTTACCTGGCGTCCAATTCCAACAGCTATTATTACGGCTCCAGCCATATGTTCGGCAAAGATACAAAGATGGGTAAGGACATTCAAAAAGTGGAGTCGGTATTCGGAAAGAGCGATACCTATGTACTGCTGGTTCCAAAGGGAGATTCTTCCGCGGAAAAAGCGCTTTCCGACGAACTGCATACGGTGCCGCAGGTTACCAGTATCGTTTCGTACGTGGATATGGCAGGGGCGGAAATCCCGAGAGATTTTCTGGATGCGGATACACTTTCGCTTTTGGAATCGGAGCATTACAGCCGTATGGTCCTTACTGTGGATGCAGAATATGAAGGGGAAGAAACCTTTGCGCTGGTAGAGAAGATCCGTGCTATCGCCGGAAAACATTATCCGGATACCTATTATCTGGCAGGAGAAGGAGTCAGTACATACGATCTGATGGATACCGTAACGGCGGATATGGTAAAGGTCAATGCAGTGGCGATCCTTGCGGTACTGGTGGTGCTTGTGCTTCTTGTGAAATCTGTTTCACTGCCGGTTATTCTGGTCCTGAGCATCGAGACTGCTATCTGGATAAATTTTGCCATACCATATCTGAAGGGCTCAAAGGTATTTTATATCGCTTATCTGATCATAAGCTCCGTTCAGTTAGGCGCGACGGTAGACTATGCTATCCTGTTTTCAGACCGTTACCGGGAATTTCGGGAGATATATCCGAAAAGAAAGGCAATAATAGAAACAATCTCCGCGGTGACAGTTTCTGTTATGACTTCAGGAAGCGTATTGACGGTAGTCGGATTCTTGCTTGGCTATTTATCGTCAAATCAGTTGTTAGCCCAGCTTGGTATGTTCCTGGGAATAGGGGCTATCTGTTCGCTGATTATCGTACTATTTGTTTTACCGGGGCTTATGTATATATTTGACCGGTTGTTTGTAAAGAAAAAAGCGAAGACAAAGACGAAGTTAAAAGCGAAGATAAAGGAAAAGGGCGACGGAACTCTTTTAAAGAGCGACAAAGCTTTTAGTAAATAAGGAGGATTGGGAAATGAACCGAAATAGAAAATATAAAAAGGTAATTGCAGCAACTCTGTGTACGGCTCTGACTGCAGGGGCGGTTCTTCCGGCTTATGGGGCTGAGCCTGCCGGCAAGGATGAAAATGTTTATGTAAATCTGAATCAGGACGGAAGCGTCGCCAATATCTATGTTGTGAATGAATATATGCTGGAAGAGGACACCAGCCTTGTAGATTATGGAGATTATTCTTCTGTTAAGAATTTAAGTTCAGAAGAAGAAATTGCAATGGATAACGGAAAGGTTACTGTCAATGCGGCTTCCGGAAAGTTTTTTTATCAGGGAAAGCTGAAGGATACGGAGCTGCCGTGGGTGATCGGCATCTCTTATAAGCTGGACGGCAGGGAAGTGACAGCGGAAGAACTGGCGGGCGCTGCCGGTAAGCTGGAAATCCAGGTGAAGGTAAAAGACAATCCGGATTCGGACGATCAGTTTTTTGATAATTATTTAATGCAGGCCACAGTGACCCTGGATACGGATCATTGCAAAAATATCTCAGCGGAAGGCGCGACAGCAGCCAACGTAGGAAGTGACAGACAGCTTCTCTATAATATCATGGCCGGTCAGGAGAAGGATTTTACCATTAAAGCAGATGTAACGGACTTTGAGATGGCGGCGATCTCTTTTCAGGCTGTTCCCATGTCCTTTGATATAGACAGCGATTCCATTAACAAAGACGGGCTTACCGAAAAAACGGATGAGGTTAAGGATGCAGCGGATGAATTTGACGACGGAGCTAAAGAACTGGACGACGGCGCCGGAGAACTTCTGGACGGAGCAATAGAACTGAGGGATGGAGCGGAGGAACTTTATGACGGGACGTCCTCTCTGAACAGCGGCTTCGGAACCCTGACCAGCGGCATTGATTCTCTCAACAGCGGCGTGGCCAGCGTAAATTCCGGCGCGGGCAGTCTGACATCAGGATCCAGGCAGCTTTCGGAAGGAGCAAGAAGCGCGGCGCAGGGAAGCGCTTCGTTGAAAACAGGGACGGCAGAGCTTTCCAGCAGCTTAAATCAGATGAGCCAGGGAGCCGGCGAATTAAAGAAAGGCTTAAATACCCTTGTGAAGAATTCTGGGGAACTGACAGAGGGCTCTGCGGAGGTTAAAGCCGCGCTTACACAGATTCAGTCCGGCCTTACCAGCGTTGAAGTGGGAACGGACCAGATGCAGGAACTGCTTGGAAGCTCCGAACAGATCCTGGCTGGGATAGAGCAGGCGAAAGAAGGCTCCGGCCAGGTCGCAGGCGGACTGGGAGCCATACAAGGCAGCTATGACAGTGTGAATGCACTGAAAGCAGAGAACAGCAATGCCGCGGCATACCTGAACGGGCTGGTGGGCCAGGCAAATGCTGCTTTAGGAAGCATTTCCAGCGAGACGTTGGCTAAAATGGTGGAAATGGCAGGCGGCGTTGACGTCAACGGAGTGATCGGGAACGTATCGAATATCGCCGCGCTTCTGGAGCAGGATAATGCCGTGTTCAGCAGCCTTCAAAGCGGAGTTGACCAGGCGGCGGCAGGAGCGTCTGCGGTAGATGCAGGACTGGAAACATTAAGCTCCCAGTATAAGCTGTTTAACGAACAGGTGCAGAAGCTGCCGGTTATTCTGGAGAGTATGATCTCCGATAAAATGGGAACATTAAAAGAGGCAATTGATCAGCTTACAGAAGAATATGGCAAGCTGGATGCAGGTATCAATAATTATACAGAGGGAGTAGCCGAGATCAAAAAGGGCTACGATACGCTGAATACTGCCCTGGGGCAGGCAGCGGCAGGAGCAGAGACCCTGGCTGCGGGAGCGGAAAATCTGGCGTCAGGGAACAGCAGCCTTTCAGCGGGAGCAAATGAACTCTACAGTGGAAGCGCGGCGCTTTATGACGGAACAAACAGCCTGGCGTCCGGCGGGGAAAGTCTGAAGGAAGGCGCCAACAGCGCTTCTGACGGAGTATCGGAGTTAATGTCCGGCGCAGAGAGCCTGAAGGATGGAGCAGGAGAGCTTGTAGACGGAGTGTCTGAGCTTAAGGACGGAACCGAAGAGCTTCTGAACGGCACAGGCAAATTCTCGGACGAGGTTTCTGATATTGACGATAAAATAGATACGGAGATCGATAAGGCAATTGATGAAATCGCGGGCGGCGATTACGAACCTGTTTCCTTTGTTTCTGAAAAGAACAAAAACGTAGAGTTGGTGCAGTTTGTTATGCAGACAGAGGAAATCAGCATCCCGGAGGAAGAGGAAGAAGAGCCTGTACAGGAAGAAGAAAACGTTTGGGATAAGATCAAGCATCTGTTTTAAAGTATCAGGAAAGAATCCTGTCCGGAGTGTTTTTAAGGAAAACGGATCGTATTTAAAATATATTGGAGTGCTTTCCTATGAGATAAAATAAAAAGGAGTCGTTTCCGTAGACTATGAAATCACGGAAACGGCTCCTTTTAGAGCGTGTTTGAAAATTGTTTTCAAACACGCTCTAAGCCTGGTTTTCAGTATGTATTCTTATGTATTTTTGTTGTATATTTTTGTATATTATTCTTTTCAATCCGCGGGATTGTATCGCTCTGTTGTATAAGCGGATGTCTTTTACTTTTGTTTCGGCCAATTCCTTAAAGGGCAACGCTGACACGTTCCTGGAATGATTCCGGGATCTCATCCTTGTCCAGAGAAATGCTGATCACAAAAGTAATACCGAATTTCTTACCGATTGTATCAAGCTGTTCCAATGCTGCTGTTACATCCTGACCGTCTAATTTAGCTACTGCCAAAAAGCTGTCCAGATAGATCTGCTCAATATCGTGATCCTGAGAAATAATGCCGCAGATAAATCCAACAAGCTCATCAGCGTTCTTAATGGGGAATCCGGATACATCGATCAGACGTACCCTGTTGTTCAGCTCGTACATATGCTTCATGCTTTTGTCTAAGTAAACAATGCTGCCATTTGCGGTTTTAATCGCGCCGTTCACTCTGTCTAACAGTACTTTTGTTTTGCCCTTGCCTTTCTTACCTACAATCAGTTCAACCATCCTGTTTTCCTCCTTAGACACATATAATATTAATTTTAACCAAAAACCATAATTAATATGTTCAATTATAGTGCATTTTCACTCGAAATTCAATGATTATTTCAGAAAAAACAAAATTTTTTTGCGTCCCTGAAGTGAAAAGTTTATTTCTATTTCAAGGGGAGCAAAGTGGAACTTAGTCCTACACTAGAATTTCCACTTTACATAGGGCATCTCTAGCAAACACGCTAGTGGAAATTAGTCTTACTCTACGGAATCGATTGACTTATGGGTAGAGAAAACGTACAAGTTGAAATTACCCCATTTCCTTGTTCACTCTCTTTTTTCCAGCAAGACTAAATTTTACCGGAAAATCGTTGTTTTCAAAGTGGAAATAAACTTTTCACTTCAGCATTTTTTTGCGTCTTGTTTTGCTGTAGGTATTCTGGGAGTCGTCGTTCATGCTGCGATTATATACAAATTAGGGGATCTGTGGGCGCCGCTGATGCAGGAATAAAAGGGATATCTGATGGAAAATCCGGAGGCGTTCGATCCGAAAAAATATAATGCAAGGTGGAGAGAGGAAGTAAAGAAATATGTCATGAGTAAAATCCTTGTCTAAGGTTCCCCTTTTCTAAAAAAAAGCGCGATTTTTGTCATTTACTTATGAATATGGTAATAATTGCTGAAATAAATCGTTTATAATAAAGATAAGTTGTATATATGTGCTATTTGTATTAGAAAGAACAAGTATGCTGTGAAGATAAAATTTTGGCATTGGGAGGAAAAGGGATGAGTGCAGATATCAAACTGCTCAAATTATGCAGAAGGGCTATGAACAGTGGGGATATTCCGAACAGTAATATGAATTCCGACGGAATGTCCATCATGGCTACGGACTACTTTGATGTGATTGAGGTCCAGAGCTTTTTTTCGCAGGATTCCCTTGCCAAGGTGATGGGAATGGGATCAGACAACCTTATAAATGAGAATGATGTGTCTGTCCAGAGCTTTTCCTTATATTGTGGGGATACTACATTAAAAAAATATGCTGGCAGAAAAAAATATGAGGATCCATTTCTGGACAGTGCCCATAATGCGATGCCGTTTCTGAGTATCATACAGGTTCATATTACTCCTGAAGTGTTGGCGCGAATGAATATTGATCCGTATAAAGATGATATGCTTGCGCTTATTCAGAAATATGAGGACGACCTGCATGATCTTATGGACAGCTTTGCTGCAAAGTTTGAAAAGATTTCTTTTGTCTATCGGATTTATCATGCATTATCTGCAGGGGACTTTTCTGTGGTGATCCGGAGCGAGCGGGCAGACACTTCTTTTTTGGTTTCTACTCTTTTGAGAAGAAGAACTGCCAGAAATATTGATAGGGCAGGTTTTCCCCTTGTTCTTTATAAAACCTATACCATTCTCAGTATTCATAATACAGTTATTCAGGAAAACAATCCTGAAGAGAGTTCAGGAAATGATAATGTTTTTGTAATACGATGTTGCTTCTCAAATAAATACTGGAGTGAAAAAAATGAGATAGACCGTCAGTTTCAGAAGAACAAGGAAGAACTGTCTAAGATCATTTATAATTTGAATGGACGGTATGATTTTTCCGTACAGATTTCAGAAGCGGAGTTTAAATCTGTTTATGAGATTCTATCCCAATATAAACAGAAAAAGAGCGTACCCTCAAAAATAAAGGGAGGCAGTGAAGGTCAGAAACCTTTAATTGTCACATATCTGGAATACCTGATCAGTCATGGATACTTGTCTTATGTAAATGAACGGTATTTGTTTAAAATAGAGGCGTGTTTCAAATTTTGTTGACAAAAATAGACAACCTCCGTTTTGTACGTTAT
>JAUNGB010000149.1 GCA_030524715.1 Eubacteriales bacterium
ATAGCGCATTAAAATACCCTCCTTACCGGTTGTCCAGTAAAGAGGGTACATATCACTGTTTATTGATTGACTTATTCTGATACCTTATATATCTGCTTTTTTGTTGAAAACGATAGAGGAACGAATAATATCTAAAAAACGATTCGTTTCCGGCGTGGGTTTCAATGCGGAAAGAATCCCATAGGGAATCGTATAATCAACTTGAAATGGTATTGTAACCAATGAAGGATGGACTTCCTTCCAGGCATCCAGGCTGAGCATTACACAGCCTTCTTCCGCACATCGGTTGAATACATCCAAATCATAGTGCTTAGGGACATCTACAATTGCAATTTGTGGATGTCTTTTTTCTATGTCCTCCCGTACCTTATCATTGACAGGACTATTGCCGGGAACCTGCATTAATAAATGTTCTCCATGTAAATCATCATAGGAAATGCTCTGTTTTACGGAAAGAGGGTGCTGTTTAGGCATGGCAATGCAGAAGTGATACTGTCCCAATTCTAAAAAGTTGGAGAACTTTGCAGTATTCACAGAATTGTGAGGACCTACGATTACATCATACCTTTTTCCTATATTGGCAAAAGCAAGTTCTGTGCTTGTGTCCTCAAAGGGAATGACTTTTAGTTTAAAATGTGGATTTTCATCGCTGATAGAATTCCATAATTCCATCAATATGCTGCATGGATATAAGACAGAGGTGCCTACACGCACAACAGAGTGTTTGTTTTTTTGCGCTTTGTAGGCACGGTCAATGGATTCCTTGGAATACTGTATTATGACTTTTGCATCTTTGTAAAGAGATTTTCCCGCTTCTGTCAGTCTTATTCCCTGATTTGTGCGTATCAGTAAAGAAAGACCGATATGCTGTTCAAGAAGATTCATTTGCTTCATAATAGCGGTTGGAGAAATATAAAGCTTTTCGGAAGCCTTTAGAAAGCTGCCGCAATCTGCCACTTCAATAAAGGTATTCAGAGATTGATTATACAAAGGGTCACCCCCCCCTTTCTGCTTAAACTTTTGGTTAAAACCATTTTACCATTTATGAACTTCCATGTCAAGCCGAAGGTTTGTAAAATAGAAATAGCAATACTGTGAAAAAATTGGCTAGGTATAGTCGGCAGTAATAAAGAGGAAACGAAGGAGGTTTTGTTATGAAAACACGATTTTTAGGCAGTTTGGAAGTATCTGAAATTGGTATGGGTTGTATGGGATTTTCTCATGGATATGGGAAAGTGCCGGAAGAAAGCTATGCTGTGCAGGCAATCCAAAAAGCGTACGATTTTGGGTGTACATTTTTTGACACGGCAGAGGGCTATGGAAAAGAGATGTTTTATCCCGGTCACAATGAGGAATTGGTCGGAAAAGCATTGGCTCCCCTCCGAAAGGACGTGGTGCTTGCAACAAAGTTTCATATTGGCACGACGGAAAACAGGTCGGATATGGTGCTGTATGATGTGATAAGAAATCATTTGGAAAACTCTATGAAGCGGCTGAAAACGGATTATATTGACCTTTATTATCTTCACAGGCTCAATGAAGCGGTTCCGGTGGAAGAAGTGGCAGAAGTCATGGGAAAGCTAATTGGAGAGGGTCTGATCCGTGGTTGGGGCTTATCACAGGTTTCTTTGGAAACTTTGCAAAAAGCTCATGAGGTTACATCGGTTTCGGCAGTTCAGAATATCTATTCTATGGTAGAGCGGGATTGCGAGAAGGAGATTTTCCCTTATTGTATGGAGCAGCATATCGGCGTGGTTCCTTTCTCTCCCATTGCCAGCGGCTTACTGTCAGGAAAGGTAACGGCTGAAACAAAATTTGAGGGAGACGATGTGCGGGAGTATGTTCCGCAGCTTTCCAAAGAAAATCTTGCAGCCAATCAGCCGATTTTGGATGTACTTGGGGAATTTTCCAAGAGAAAGAATGCGACTTATGCACAGATTTCTCTTGCATGGATGCTGCACAAATATCCGAATGTTGTGCCGATTCCCGGTTCTAAAAATCAGGAGAGAATTTTGGAAAATCTGGGAGCTTTCAATGTGGAGCTGACCGCGGAAGATTTTGCAGAGCTGGAGACAGCCCTTGACGCCTGCACGATTTACGGTCACAGGGGATATGTGGAATCAGAACAGAACAGCTTTGGAAACAACTGGGCAAAATAAAAAGACAAGGAGGGAATAAATATGCAGATGGATTTTCATTATTATAATCCAACAAAAATTTATTTTGGAAAAAGTGCATTGGAAAATTTGAAAGCAGAATTAGAGGAATATGGAGATACGGTTTTGTTGGTATATGGAAAAAATGCAATTAAGAGAATGGGATTGTATGATGAAATTATAAAAATATTGGAACAGGCAGAAAAAACAGTGGTGGAACTGTCAGGCATAAAATCCAATCCATCCTATACACAAATGCTGGAAGGCGCACGATTAGTAAGAGAAAACCATGTAGACTTGATTCTGGCTGTAGGCGGCGGTTCCGTCATTGATTGTTCCAAGGGAATTTCTCTCTCTGCGTACTGCAAGGGTGATCCGTGGGAACGATACTGGACAAATTTTGAAGCTGTGGATAATGAGATTGTTCCTGTGGGCTGTGTGCTTACAATGGCAGGTACGGGTTCCGAAATGAACGGAGGCTCTGTTATCACAAATGAAGAAAAAATGATTAAAGGCGGGAGGATGTATCCTGCAAATGTAAATCCGAAATTTTCAATTCTTAATCCGGAGTATACTTACAGTGTACCAAAATATCAGATGACAAGTGGTATTTTTGATACGATGTCTCATCTCATGGAGCAATATTTTTCCGGGGAGGATGACAATACTACCGACTATATCATTGAGGGACTTTTAGAATCGTTGATTTGCAGTGCTCGTGTTGCTATCAAAGAACCTGAGAATTATGAGGCACGAAGTAATCTGATGTGGTGTGCTGCAATGGGATTGAACAAGCTGGCAGGTCTTTCAAAGGAGCAGGATTGGGAGGTTCATATGATTGAGCATCAGGTGGGAGCTTATACGGACTGTGCTCATGGCGCGGGACTTGCGATTGTGTCCGTCCCTTACTATAAGTATATTTATCCATATGGAATTGATAAATTTGTCCGTTTTGCCCGGAAAATCTGGAATGTAGATACAGATCATATGACAAAAGAAGAAGCGGCGTTGGCAGGCATTGAAAGATTGGCGGATTTTATAAAAGAACTGGAACTTCCAACGACCCTGAGAGAAATCGGCGCAACGGAAGAAATGCTTCCTCAAATTGCAAGTTCCAGTGTTATAAAAGGCAGTTATAAGAAATTAGATGCTTCAGAAATTTTGGAAATTCTGCGGCAGGCCTATTAGAATATTTGCTAAAATAAAATCCTGGAAAAAATAGATGCATTAAATGGAGGCAAAGAAGAACATGATTAAAAAAATCAGCGATACTTATACATTAAGCAATGGTATGAAAATGCCCGGATTAGGGTTTGGTACATGGCAGTCTGCTGCTGGCAATACTACAGTCAATGCAGTAAAAAATGCCATTAAAGCCGGATACCGTAACATTGATACTGCGGCGGCATATCACAACGAAAAAAGTGTTGGAGAAGGCATTCGTCAGTCAATGGAGGAATATGGCATAAAGCGGGAGGATTTGTTTATCAGTACCAAGCTGTGGAACGATCATCGTGGCTACGATCTGGCGATGAAAGCATTTGAAAATTCCATGAATGAATTGGGACTGGAATATCTTGACCTTTATATGATTCATTGGCCTGCGGTGGAAAAATGGCATGAGGATTGGAGAGAAATCAACCGCTCGACATGGAAAGCGTTTGAGGAATTGTATCGAGCCGGACGGATTAAAGCCATCGGTGTCAGCAATTTTCTGGCGCATCATGTGCAGGCTCTTATGGAGGACGGAGAAATTGCGCCGATGGTCAGCCAGATTGAATACCATCCCGGATTTGGTCAAATCGAGAGTGCAGATTTCTGCCAGAAACATAGCATTATCGTGCAGGCATGGAGCCCGTTTGGAACAGGCGACGTCCTTAAAAATGCTGTGTTATCTGAAATCGCTGGAAAGTATGGAAAAACAACAGCACAAATATGTCTGCGCTGGCTTGTGCAGAAGAATATCGTGCCGCTGCCCAAGTCTGTACACGAGGAACGTATTTTCTCAAATGCTGAGATTTTCGACTTTCAACTGTCTGAACCCGATATGCAGAAAATAGATGAAATCCCCTATTGTGGCGGAATGCGATTTGATCCGGATACTGCAAAATCTTAAAGAGACAGAACGCTAAAGAAAACGAGCAAAAGTAGGCATAGCAGTTTGAGGAGTTGGTTGTACTGAAAGTGCTGTTAATATTGGAAGGAATACATTTAATATCAACTTTGATTATGTTTATATTGGTTCTAAATGCAGAGAAGGTGGATGTATGAATAATATTAAACTGATTTTTGAGGATAAGGAAATTTTAGTAAAATTAGTCGATAATATGGTTACAAAAAAGTTGATAAATGAATTGCCTATAGTTTTGAATTTTGATGACTATAGCAGAGCGGAAAAAAAGCATATATTAATAAAAAATATTGGATTGATAATAAGGACAGTTTTTATTGTCCGTCAAAAGGTGACCTGATGTTTTATGCTCCTTGGGGTTATTTAGCTCTTTTTTATAATGATTATATTGCGTCTAAGGACTATGTAATGCTTGGCAGGGTTGTTTCAGATATGATGCATTTAGACAGCCTGAAGGGGAATGTCAGACTTGAAAAAGCTGTTTAATTGAAAAAGGTGGGGATATTAATTATAAATAAGGTTTTAATATTTTTTAGGATTACAAATATAAAGCCGTTTTGTATGGAAAGTTATCCTGTAAAACGGCTTTAATATTTTATGTTAATTAATATTTATAGTCAGGGGAAGGCTTGCGATAAGCTCTTTATCGTGATTATGGGTGAGAGTGGAGGTATCATCAAGGAGCATTGTTGCGCCTTCTTCCCTTGTATAAGGCTCCCATTCAGGGAGGTTTTCTGCTGAAGGGATTCCTGTTTTGGCAAAGTTTACCCAAGCGGTGCTTATTGTGTTGGACAAAGTATTATCATCGATTGAACGGAAGATATAAGGAATTTCCAAGCCGTGATAGGAGCCCATTTTTGCATCCTGCTTTGTAAATACATAAGCATAGACAGGTGCACCCTTTTGGTCAGCTTTATGTGACATAATTTTGAGCATTGGAAGTCTTATAAGAGTGTCAACATTTGATGCGTTTTCTACAGACTTAGAGGGATAGGCATTTGAAAAAAGCTCCTTTTGCTCATCTGTCATATCATTATGGGCGGTTGTGGGCATAATTGTAGTCCACTCGTTGAGGTTGCTGCCGATAAGAAGCGGAATATCTCTGCCTGCGTCTGCAAAGCCATTTTCGGTAACGGGGTTTGTGGGCAGAAAGTTGCCGTCTACTACAGGCTCCCACTCAAGAGAGTAGCCGTCTCCTATTGACACGGGAATTTGGTACTTATCGGCAAGTTCCTGCTGAGCTTCGCCTGCCGCATCCATAATTTCTACATTGGATTTAGTTTGAATTTCGTCAACATTATCTTCGGATATGCCTAATTTTTCAAGGGTTAAAGCACCAAGTTCAAGGCTTATATCCTTTGAAAGGAAGCTTACGCCCATATTTTCGGTAGCTCCGCTTTGAACAATGGCTTTATGAAATAAGCCTTTTGCTTCGGGGCTTGTCATCATTGCAAGTACCTTTGCGCCGCCGCCTGACTGACCGAAAATGGTTACATTGTCGGGGTCGCCGCCGAATTTATCAATGTTTTCCTGAATCCATTCAAGGGCAGCGACAATATCGGTCATTCCTATATTATCAGAATTTTCATATTTATCCCCGTAGGCGGTTAAGGAGGACACTGAAAAAGCATTGACTTTTTTGAATAAATAATTACAATATAAACAA
>JAUNGB010000150.1 GCA_030524715.1 Eubacteriales bacterium
AGAATATATACATCATAAAAATCTCTTGGTCTGGTAGAAAATATGCCACGGCTCAAAATCGTTTCAACTTTTTCTGCCATGACCGTTTCAATATTATATCCCCATAATGTAATTTTAACGTTTTCATCAAAAATGCCGCCAAACTCATATTGCACAGCAGATGGGGTAATGATATCTCCTGTGGAAACATCTATGGAAAGCGGAGTAACGATCGTATCATAAATTGCATTCAGCCTTACACAATACCCTCCATACGCATCGTCCTTCCGGATAGGTGTCACAGACTTAATTTCAAGCTCATTGCTTTGGAACTCATAACAAAACCTCCATGTATCTTCTTAATACTTTATCTACACAGAACTTTGAAGCATATACTGCTAACACATTAAGATTTTTTTCCGGTGATACTGCATAATTCTTTATTGCACTGATAACAGTTTCTTCATCGAGTCTATTACGAGAACGCACCAAATCACAGATAGTACGTTCCGCATTATAGCATCGAACTTCATTTCCCAATGTAGTTTTTCTTGTAACAACTCCTACCTGATGTAATTCCGGCTTAATATAGTAACATACACATTCATCTTGTAAAGTATTAGAAAGTTTTCTGTCGCTTGGAATCGTTACAGAATGTGTAAATGGCGTTCTTTCCGATAAACCGTTCAAAAACAATGCAGTATCATGTGAAAAGATAATTTTTTCTGACCTCAACATAAGTGTATACATATCATCGTGAAGAGAATCCGAAAGAATGTAAACTCCCCGGCGTCCCCGTTCCAATAACCCTTCTTTCACATACCGTGAAAGAAGGGCACGAGTAAATCCCAGTTCAACAGCTTGTGCTGTGGTTATCATATTGTTATTATTTTTTATTGTCTTTAATATTATCGGGTTGACTTCCACGTCAATCACCTCTCTATTTAACATTTATACCGATATAATACTTATTTTCGGCATGAATGTCAAATATTTATTTCAACATTTATACCACCAGTTTGCAACTTTTTGATTTCTGAAAAAGCAAGGCTGCCGTTTACAGATTATACGGCAGCCTTGCTTTTTCTATTTTCTCCTATCGGAGACTCTTTTCCATTAGAACTACATTAGAACTGTTTTACAAGTTATACTCTGCGGCAAGCTTCTTAAATTCCGGGAGGGAATTCATGATCGTTTCATAGGAAACGCAGTATGCCAGCCTTACGTAGCCCGGGCAGGCGAAGGAGCTTCCCGGTACCATGAGGATATTGTACTTCTTTCCGGCTTCGCAGAATTCTTTTTCATCAGGAACCGGAGATTTCACAAAGAGGTAGAATGCGCCCTGGGGTCTGATACATTCAAAGCCGCATTCCTTCAGGCCGTTGTACAGGGCAAGGCGGTTCTTGTCGTAGGCGGCTACGTCTACTTCCGCGTCCACGCATTTGCCGATGACCTTCTGAATGAGGGACGGTGCGTTCACGCTTCCCAGAATACGGTTTGCAATGGTTGCCGCCGTAATCACTGTCTCGCTGTCCTCCAGTTCGTCCGGAATCGCAAGATAACCGATACGTTCTCCCGGAAGGGACAGAGATTTGCTGTAGGAATAGCCTACTACAGTATTTTTGTAATATTTCGTCAGGTACGGTACTTCTACTCCGTCGTAGGCAAGTTCTCTGTACGGCTCGTCAGAGATCAAATAGATGACGCTGCCAAATTCCTGCTGCTTCTTTTCCAGAATAGCAGAAAGCTTCTTAATGGTTTCTTCGGAATATACAACGCCGGTCGGGTTGTGCGGGGTGTTTACAATTACGGCTCTGGTAGCAGCGTTGATCTTCTGCTCCAGTTCTTCAAGGTTTGGCTGGAAGGTGGCAGTATCCGGGGAGATTTCCACAAGCTTGCCGTCATAGTTTCTGACATATGCACCGTATTCCAAAAAATATGGTGCAAAAACAATGACTTCTTCTCCCGGATTCAGGATGGTTTTTAAAATGACGTTTAATCCGCTTGCCGCCCCTACGGTCATGATCAGGTTCTTTGCCGCAAAAGAGGTTCCGAAACGACGATTCAGGGATTCTGCGATTGTCTGGCGTACATCTTCAAATCCGGCATTGCTCATGTATCCGTGAAGAACAGTCGGTTTCTCTTCGTTTACAAGGTCGATAATTGCCTGACGCACGCAGTCCGGCGCGGGAACACTGGGATTGCCAAGGCTGAAATCGAACACCTTATCTGCGCCGTATTTTGCACGAAGACGGTTGCCTTCCTCAAACATCATACGGATAGCAGAGTTGTTCTGCACATATGGTTTCATTTTTTCTGATATCATAAGTTTTTCTCCTTTTTTACAGACAGACCGCAGTCATGCGCTGCAGCCTGCCTGTATTTACTTTGTCATAAAAATATGTGGTTACTGATCTGCTTGATCTGCTGTCTTTATTCAGACACTGCTTCCATCCCCACCTTCAGGGCTTTTTTATTCAATTCCAGAAACTGGGGCTTAATATTGGCTTCCAGAATCCCATCCCAGTTGATATGCTCCAAACCCATGGATTTGATAATAGTTCCCAGAAGAATAATATTTGCGGCTTTTTCGTTGCCAAGCTCTCTTGCAAGCCGTGTGGCGTCCACCACCTTCGCTTTTGCATGCTTTTCGATTTCTTCAAGAATATCATCCGGGTAGGTTTCATCTCCGGTGATCACGGACATGGATGGAATCTCTTCATTATTTACTACAAGAGTTCCGTCTGCTTTCAGGTAATCCAGTGAGCGCAGGGCTTCCATCTTTTCAAAGGAGACGATAATGTCGGCCTTACCCTTCTCAATAACCGGGGACATTACCTTTTCTCCGTAGCGTACCTGTGAGGAAACGCTTCCTCCCCGCTGGGACATACCGTGTATTTCGCTCATTTTTACGTCATAGCCTGCTTCCATCAGACCGTTTGTCAGTATCTTGCTGGCAAGAATGGTACCCTGACCGCCTACGCCTACTAATAAAATGCTTTTTGTCATGGCCTTAATCCTCCTTTACGATTGCATCCTTCGGGCATACCTGTGTGCAGACGTCACAGCCTACGCACTGGGCACGGTTGATAGAAACTTTCTTCTCTGCTTTGTCATAGGACATTGCGGGGCAGCCTGCTTTAAGACAGAGCCTGCAGCCGATACATTTGTCAGGGTCTACTTTATTCTTTGTGTTAAAGAGGCTGTCAAATTCGGACTTGTCCTCCTTGGAAAATTTCTTCAGGACGCATGGCCAGCGGGTAATGATCACGGACGGCTCGTCCAGAGCAAGGCATTTATCAAGTGTATCGTCCACCTCTTTCAGGTTGTTGGGATCTATAACATACACGTGTTTCACGCCGATAGCCCGTACCAGATCCTCAATTTTGATCAAAGTTGTCTCTTCTCCCTTTGCGGTGTACCCTGTTCCCGGGTTGTTCTGGTGGCCGGTCATGCCTGTAATGCGGTTGTCAAGAATAATATTTACGGTATTGCTCTTATTGTAAACAGTATTGATCAAAGAGTTGATTCCTGTATGGAAGAAGGTGGAATCTCCCAGGACAGTGACTACCCTGCGGCCATTTCCCTGGGCGTTAAAGGTTCTCTGGGCGCCGTGTCCAAGACTGATGCTTGCTCCCATACATACGGTGGAATCCATAGCGTTATAAGGCTTGCCTGCCGCAAGGGTATAGCAGCCGATATCGCCGCTGATCATAATATCCTTGCGTTTGCCAAGACGGTAGAACAGGCCTCTGTGAGGACAGCCGGCGCAGAAGGTCGGGGCGCGGTTAATGAGCTTACTTCTGTCAAACTCCATAGTCTTATTGGCAGTTCCTGTCACACATGCGCGGATCACATCCGGAGTCAACTCGCCGTAAGAGGGGAACAGCTCCTTGCCGATACATGCACAGCCCTGCTGTTTGACAAATTCTTCGATATAGGGGTCGTTTTCTTCCAGAATATATACCTTATCCACCTTACTGCAGAAATCCCTGATAAGATTTGCCGGAAGAGGATTGGTAAAGCCGAGCTTTAAGTAAGAGGCAGTTTCTCCAAATACTTCTTTTGCATAGTAGTAGCAGATACCGGATGCAATGACGCCGATTTTTGTATCGCCCATCTCCACACGGTTAAAGGGGCTTGTCTCGCTGTATGCAGCCAGGTTTTCCAGCCGCTCCTGAAGCTTTACGCGGAGGTTTCTGGCAATAGCCGGAAGGCATACATATTTTGCCGGATTTTTGGTCCATTCTTTTGCATCGGCCTCAGTCCGGTCATTCAGTTCCACAATGGATTTTGAATGACAGACGCGGGTGGTCATCCGGATGATAAACGGAGTGTCAAACTTCTCGCCAAGCTCATATGCGGCTTTTACCATGTCGATGCACTCCTGGCTGTCAGAGGGCTCCAGCATGGCAATCTTGGCTGCCTTTGCATAGTTTCGGTTATCCTGCTCATTCTGGGAAGAGAACATGCCTGGCTCATCGGCTGTTACGATTACATTTCCGCCGTTTACGCCCATATATGCCCACGTAAACATGGGGTCTGCCGCCACGTTCATACCTACATGCTTCATGGATACCATACTGCGCGCTCCTGCAACGGAAGCGCCGATAGCGGATTCCATAGCTACTTTTTCGTTTGGGGCCCATTCTGCGTATATTTCTTTATATGTAGCAAGATTTTCCAGAATTTCTGTGCTTGGGGTTCCGGGATATGCAGATGCATAGGTGACTCCGGCTTCATATGCCCCTCTGGCGATGGCCTCATCGCCGGTCATTAATTTCCTCATTCCTTACCTCCTCGTATATTTTATGTCATTTTGAGTCTGATTTTGCTAATACTTTATTGTAACCCTTCAGTGCTTGGTGTGTCAATGTATTTATTGCGTTATCCATTTATTGCGTTAACGAAATAATATGCAAAAGTATGCTGCTGTTTACGGAAATCTGATCTGTAAGCGTACAAAAACCGCCGGCTAAAGGCCGACGGTAAAGTTTACTGCATGGATTTTACACGGTTCTCAATATTCTGCTTAAAATTTAAAACCTCATGTACGTATTCCGTGTTCATGTATGAGGACGTGATGATAAAATCTGCTGTAGATTTGTTGTTTGCCATTGGAATGTCATAAACCTGCGCGATACGCAGGAGCGCTTTTACATCCGGGTCGTGGGGCTGCGCCTCCAGCGGGTCAGAGAAGAACACTACCAGGTCTATGCCTCCCTCCACGATCTTAGCGCCAATCTGCTGGTCGCCGCCAAGCGGGCCGCTGTTGTAACCCTTTACCGGAAGTCCTGTATGCTCTGCTATCAGCCTTGCAGTTGTTCCGGTGCCGCAGAGGAAATGCTTCTGTAAAATCTCTTTATTTTTATCACACCAGTCGATCAGCTCCTGCTTCTTACCGTCATGAGCGATCAGTGCAATACGTTTTTGTTTCCCGATCGTAAATGGAATATATGCATTGTTCATCATAATCATTACCTTCCTTTCTTTGCAGTTGTGCAACAGCTCAGCCCATTGCTGAGCTTCGGTTACTTTTATCAGTTTCTTATTGGTTATTCTTGTCGTCTGCTTGGCTGTCGAAATATCATTAGTCCTCTTAAAGGCCGTTTTGAATGCAAGCCGCATAGTTATCTGCATTCATAAACATATAGCAAAACGGAATACGAATATCCGCTTTACACAGGCCTACACTAAGAATATAGCACACTTTTTTCAATTAGAACAGTCTTTTATTAATTTTTCACAAATTTTTAACCTATTTTTTATGTATAATGCCAGTTGGTTTTTCTTTTGTTATTTATTTAACTCTTGAACTTAAAGAGTCATTGTGATATGATTTTGATAGTAATTCTTAACTTCACGGCAATTCCGCCAATATTCTCCTCATTTTCGCTAAATTTTTCTACCTGTGCGGTTGAATCTTAAGCTAATAGCCCTTGTCTTTTTGACAAG
>JAUNGB010000151.1 GCA_030524715.1 Eubacteriales bacterium
AGTGTGGGGCAAAGCACGTCCTTTTTGAGGAAGTCATGGCTTTAGTAGCATAGACGCATTGTGCAGTTTTTTAAATTTGCTCATTTATAGGTCTATAGGAGAAATGAACTACCCTGCAGCTTTGCTGTGGGTAGTTCATTTCTCGAAACTTTCACGCGTGTTACTTTTTGGCATTTATCCGTTTGGCTACAGCAATTATAGCTGACAAATCATCTGCCTGCATAGTCTTTACCTGCTCATATAATTCATTGATCATGGATGGCTCTCTTATATCTGTATCAAAAAAATCTTTTGGTGTTACTCCCAGATATTCGCAAATATACAAAAACTCAGAGAGTGATGGAAGAGATTTTCCAGATGAAATGCTTTGAATGTAGCTTTTACTATGCCCTAGATCCAGACTCATTTTATATTCTGAAACTCCTTTTTTTATTCTTAGAACAGAGATTCTGTCCCTGATAAATTTTTCATCCATTTTTTCACCTCTGCTGTATATTTTATACAAATTTAAGCGGTAATATTCATGATAAAAATACCGATTTTCCTTGACTTATACCGATTGTAGCGGCTTAATCGTGATTAAAATAACGGTACAGGAGGTATTCTCGCATTTTGTTTACCATACCATAAAACTCCCCCTGTTGCAAGAAGGGGTGAAAAACAACGGAGAGGCTTACTTTGAGGCAGCTACATAAATTTATTAATGTAGAAGTTACTGAGAATATTTTGAGTATGCAGATATTTATGATTGCAAAAAGTCAGAAAAAAGATGGCTTGCTTCAATGAAAGATTGACTCAAACCGGAAAGTTATGTAAAATGTAGATTATAATGATAAGGAGGGAGAAGTCTATGAAACAAAGAATTAAGCAATTCTGCTGTATTCTGCTGACATTGATTTTGGTGTTGGCGGTAGTGCCGGAGATGATGATAGCGGCAGACAGTACAGTTACTGTAAATGTTAAAGGAAGATACGGACAGACAGAAGCGCGGACTATGCTCAATATGATTAATGAGTTCCGGACTGGGTCTGAAGCGTGGGAGTGGAATCCGGATAACCAGACAAAGAAATATCACACTAATCTGGCGCCTTTGACGTATGACTATGATCTGGAACAGGCAGCAATGCTCCGGGCAATGGAGATCGCACTCAGTTTCGAACATACGCGCCCAAATGGCACCTCATGTTTTACAACATATAGCGGGGGTGCATGCGGAGAAAATATCGCCGCAGGATATTCTTCTGCTGCCGCAGCTTTTGTTGGATGGCAGGAAACAGATGAGGATTATTCCGGGCAGGGCCATCGGAGAAATATGCTCAGTTCAAGTTTTACGGCAATCGGAATCGGACATGTATATTATAATGGCTGCCATTACTGGGTTCAGGAGTTCAGAAACCCGGTGATCGGAACAGCCGCTACTGCAGCAAATGACGGAGAAACAGTGAAGGCCATCGATGTTTTAAGCAGTAAGCTTACAGTATCCATCTATCCCAGTGTAAATACCTGCACAGTTACAGAGGGGCAGTCTATTTCCATGCCCACAGCACAAATGAGAATTAAAGTAGCCGGAGCATGGCCGGGAGGGGAATCGCCTGCAGAAGAGTCTGTGACCTGGCGTATTGAAGATGAATCCATTGCGCGTATCGCAGACGACAAAATCTATGGGGAAAAAGAAGGCACAACAACGCTTATAGCCTCGGTTCTGGGAAAGACAGCATCTGTAAAGGTGACCGTAAATCCGGCAGCAGCGCCGAAACCGACGGCAACGCCAAGCCCGACGGGAACGCCGAAACCAACAGCGACGCCGACACCTGCGGCTTCGATTTCAAAGGTGGTTCCGGTGGTAAAAAAATCAACGGTTTCCTATAATTCCGCCACTTTATCATGGAACAAAATAAAAGGAGCGACGGGATACGCTGTATATACATCGACTTCTGCGAACGGGAAATACACCAGAAAAAATGCCGGCAATCATACCACCTGTACAGTCCGAGGACTGAAAACGGGAAAAACGTATTATATTAAAGTCTGTGCCTACCAGACAATCAATGGCAGGACGGTATACAGCAAATATAGTTCCATACAAAAGGTGAAACCGGTTTTGTCTGTACCGTCAATTTCTTCTGTGAAGAAAGCAGGAACCAATACGTTGAGCGTTACATTTAAACGGGTTTCCGGCGCCAGCGGGTATGACGTTTATTACAGTACATCTAAAAATGGCAAATATCAGAAGATAGGAACCATTAAAAATAATAAAACGAAAACCCTGGTACATAAGAGTACGAAAATAAAGAACGGAGCTTCCGCTTATTACAGGATCCGCGCTTACCGGACAGTCGATGGAAAGAAAGTTTATTCCAGCTATTCAGCTATAAAGGGTGTGAAAATCCGATGATTTTTTAAAGAACAGAAAAAATCCGCGTAGCTGACCTGAATCCCGCACCGAGACTCGCGAGCGAGTCTTGAAAGGGCTGCAATGCATAAATGTAATACGTAATAGTGAGGGTGAAATCGGATTTGTTACCGCACATTTTGGAACTGGCGGAATACACTGTTTATGAAAGCATTTTCAGGAGAATGCGATGTATTCATATGGGAATATACGGGCACAGCAGGAGAATGTGGACAGTGGTAAGCTTCAGGTGACGGTGTTGGGGGAACGGGACAGCCGTCCTATAGAAAACGCTCTGGTAAGGATTTCTTATACAGGAGATCCGGGCAGTGTGGTGGAAGAGGTACGTACTGATTCCTCCGGGCAGACGCCGATATTGGAGTTGAAAACGCCGCCTTTGGATTACAGTCTGGATGTTACTGAGGAAGCGCAGCCCTATGCGGAATATACAGTTCAGGTTCAGGCGGAAGGCTACGAGCAGGAGGAAATTGCCGGAACGGAGGTCCTGCCGGAGGTAATGGCGCAGCAGCCTGCCAGAATGCGGCTCATAGAAGGCGGACCGGAGGATTTTGAGAGAATCGTCATTCCGCCTCATACCTTATTCGGAGAGTATCCGCCCAAGATCGAAGAGGCGGAGATCAAGCCTGTGAACGAGAGCGGAGAGATCGTGCTCAGCCGGGTGGTGGTACCGGAATTTGTAGTAGTCCATGACGGGCCGGTAGGGGATAATTCCGCATCCAACTACTATGTGCGTTATAAGGATTATATTAAGAATGTTGCCAGCAGTGAAATTTATGCTACCTGGCCGGACGACACCATCCGGGCAAATGTGCTGGCGATCATGTCCTTTACCTTAAACCGGGTTTACACGGAGTGGTACAGAAATAAGGGGTACGATTTTACAATTACTTCTTCTACAGCGTACGACCATAAATGGATGCGGGGAAGGAACGTATTTGACAGCATATCCCGGATCGTAGATGAGCTGTTTGAAAATTATCTGTCCAGGCCGAATGTGCGCCAGCCCATTCTGACGCAGTACTGCGACGGGAGGCAGGTACAATGCCAGAGCAGGGGCTGGATGACCCAGTGGGGAAGCAAATCTTTGGGAGACAGGGGTTATTCTGCCATTGAGATTCTGCGGTATTTTTACGGCAATGACATGTACATTAATGTGGCAGAGCAGATTTCCGGGGTTCCGTCCTCCTGGCCGGGGTATGATCTGAATATCGGAGCTTCCGGCGACAAGGTGCGCCAGATGCAGGAGCAGTTAAATACGATAGCAGGTTCTTATCCTGCGATTCCTACGATTGCAGTGGACGGTATTTACGGGGAACAGACAAAGGATGCAGTGCGTAAATTCCAAGGGATATTCGGGCTGCCTCAGACAGGAATCACGGACTATTCCACCTGGTATAAAATTCAGGAGATTTATGTGGCTGTAAGCAGAATCGCCGAATTGTATTAGAGTGTGTTTGAAAATTCATTCCAGCAATCTGCATCCTTGCTTTGCGGGAGATTTGCCCCGCATTCGGTCTAAGATAAATCTCTTGAAAATTGTGGAATACATCTTACAGAAAGCAATTTTCAGACACATTCTGGCCCCGGCCTTGCAGCCAGTACAAGGCTGGGGCGTAAATAGTAAAAAAATTTGAAAAAATTCAATTTTTTTAAAAAAAGGTGTTGACTTTGGATAAGGCCTATGGTATAGTACTATTTGTCGCGAGGGAAGAGAGAACAAAATTCCTATGAAATGCGATATGCGGAAGTGTCGGAACTGGCAGACGAGCAAGACTAAGGATCTTGTGAGCATTGCGCTCGTGTGGGTTCAAGTCCCATCTTCCGCATTAGAAAAGCCCGAATTTACGGGCTTTTTCAATATCTTTTTTTAAGCGGCAATCAAAGCAGCAATCAAAACAAAAATATGCAAGAAAGGAGATTCTTGCACGTATGACAATAAAAAGGCATTAAACTAAGAGGTTATATATCTTTTAAGTTAGTTTGGTGCTTTTTTACGTTATCTAATAAGCTTTATCTTCCATATTAATTAGTAATGACGTGCACCCGCCACTTAAGAAGAGGGTGAATCCTGCTGATTAAAGTTAAAAACTTCTGGGGATCTGGTTAATCTGAATTGTGCGATTCCGTACTGTGTTCTCCGATAAAAATTTATTAGAAATTTTTTTGAAAAAAAGAGGAATTTGAGATTTGGTGTAGAATATTATTAATAAGAGGGATTTTGTCAGTTGAGAGTGCAGGCCGTAGATCAGTTGCAAAATACGGAGGAATTGCCTATGAATATCAGAGAGAAGATGGAACAGAGGGAACTTAAGCTTTTAAGCCCTTATGCGGCTCACAGCGGACATTCCAGAGGCCGGGAGCGTCCGGAAGAGGAATGTGATGTGCGGACAGTTTATCAGAGGGACCGCGACAGGATTCTGCATTCCAAATCCTTCCGGCGGCTCAAGGATAAGACACAGGTATTTTTGGCGCCTCAGGGAGATCATTACCGGAACCGGCTTACCCATACGCTTGAGGTGTCGCAGATCGCCCGTACCATCGCCAAGGCGCTGAGGCTTAATGAAGATCTGACGGAAGCTATTGCCCTGGGGCATGATCTGGGGCATACCCCCTTTGGGCATTCGGGGGAATATGCGCTGGATCAGGTGAATCCGGACGGTTTTGCCCATTATAAGCAGAGCGTCCGTGTGGTAGAGGTGCTTGAGAAAGGCGGCGAAGGCTTGAATCTGACCTGGGAGGTTCGGGATGGGATTCTCAACCACAGAACCGTAGGCAATCCCTCCACCCTGGAAGGACAGATCGTACGTTTTTCAGACAAGATCGCGTACATCCACCATGATATGGATGACGCCCAGAGAGCCGGTATCATTACAGAGGACGATATTCCCATTACCCTCCGGATGCTGGTCGGCTATACCACAAGGGAGCGGCTGAATACCTTTGTTCATGATATTATCGAAAACAGTCTGGATAAGGATTCCATCCGGATGTCGCCGGAGATTTATGAAGCGCTGATGGATCTGCGGACGATGATGTTCCGTAATGTCTACAATAATCCTCTGGCAAAAAAAGAAGAACAGAAAGCGATCAAAATGCTGACAGAGCTTTATGAATATTATATTGAGTATCCGGAAGCCATGTCCGGCGAATACCGGAAGCTGATCCAACGGGGAGAAAAAAAGCCGCAGGTGGTCTGTGATTATCTTTCCGGTATGACGGATCAGTATTCCATGGAGAAATTCCGGGAAATTTACATACCCAGATCATGGGAAATCTACTAGAAAAGTGTTGTCTGCAAAAAGAGTAGTAAAGAGATTAGTAAAGAGTATTAATAGGAAAAAGAGTATTGGCAAGAAAAAGAGTATCGATAATTAAAGAGTATCAATAAGTAAAAGAGTATTGATGAGCGGTCTCGGAAACTCAATGGAGAACAGACAGAAAAGGGGCGGTTTTTAGAGATGGGCGAAATAAGAGGTGGATG